>DAOTXG010000681.1:0-6008 GCA_034435515.1 Anaerolineales bacterium | reverse complement strand
GCAAAGAGGAGGGGCGAATAGCCATGAGCCCCCTTATACCACAAAAGCCGGGTGTGCACGTAAAACATGCCAGGTCGTCATGGTGTAGAGACGCCCCGGTGGGACGTCTCCCCGATGGGACGTCTCCCCGATGGGGCGTCTCCCCGATGGGGCATCTTCGGGAGACGTTCCACCGGAATGTCTCTACTGTCTACGGTGCGGCAGTTTGACGACTCCACCCACCGTATGGTATATTGCGTCTCTGTCGCCAGTCAGCCGCTCGCGCGTCGGAGCGGCTTGGTTCCTGTCCTTAAGGAGCGCCTATTACTACCGTCACCTCTGAATACCGCATCAACGAAGAGATCCGCGTTCGCGAAGTGCGGGTGATCGGCCCGAACAACGAGAACATCGGGGTCGTGACCCTCCAGGAGGCCTTGCGCCTGGCCCGCGAGGCCGACAAAGACCTGGTCGAGGTCAGCCCCAACGCCGACCCGCCGGTCTGCCGCATCCTCGACTACGGCAAATTCCTGTACGAGAAGACCAAAAAGGAAAAGGAAGCCCGCAGGGCGCAGAAGATCATCGAGGTCAAGGAAATCCAGCTGCGCCCCAAGACGACGGATCACCATGCGGGTTTCAAGGTGCGGGATGCGCGCCGCTGGCTGGAAGAGGGCAAGAAAGTCAAGGTGCGCATCAAGTTTCGCGGGCGCGAGATTTCTTACCCGCAGATCGCGCGGCAGGAGTTGATGGACATCGCCAAGGAGTTGGCGGACGTGGGGGTCGTCGAACAGATGCCCGACCTGGAAGGGCGCACGATGCTGATGGTGCTGGGCCCGGCGCCGAAGAAAGCCCGGCCCCCGGCCAAGAAGACTGACGAGCAGCCGCAGCCGGAAGCCAAGCCGGCCCAGAAAACCGAGTGACCGCGCGTATCGCCTATGGCAGATGGCGTATCGCCTGCACCAGAAGCCAAGCCGGCCGAGACAATTGAGTGACCACCCTCACCGGGGCAACCAACCCCGGTGAGTTTTGTCTGAGATACGGAACAGACCGGACAGGTCTTCGGAGACCTGTCCGGTCTGAATGATGAAGGAGTTTGAACGTGCCTCGCAAAGCGAAATTACACGGCAAGCAGAAGTTGAAGACCCACAAGGCGACCGCCAAGCGCTTCCGCCTGACCGGCACGGGCGTGCTGGTGCGCACCAAGAAGGGCAAGAGCCACCTACGCCGCCGCACCCCGGCTCGCACGCAGGCCCAGTTCACCGAGATGATCCCGGTGCAGGGCAAGAAGATCGCCCGGCGCGTCAAGCGCCTGGCGCCGTATTTGAAGAAGTACAAGGCCAACCCGCCGGCCTAAAGTCCGGGAACTGAAGGAACTTGAGGGAACTGTTTCCCTAAGTTCCCCCAGTTCCTGTTTTTTCTAGCGCGGGCGACCTATGGCGCTAACGTGCGGCACGGTTCGCGCCCAGGCCATAAGCCGTTCGCAGGAGAGTAACAATGGCTCGTGTCAAGGGCGGTTACCGCCCGCATCTGCGTCACAAGAAAATCGTCAAATTGGGAAAGGGACGGCGCGGCGCGTACCACCGGCTGTTCAAGCGCGCCAACGAGGGTCTGCTGCACGCGCTGTGGTACGCCTACCGCGACCGCCGCAACCGCCGCCGCGACCTGCGCCGGTTGTGGATCGCGCGCATCAACGCTGCCGCCCGCCTCAACGGCCTCTCCTACAGCCGCTTGATGAACGGCCTGCGGAGGGCCAACGTCGCCCTCGACCGCAAGGTCCTAGCCGACCTCGCCGTGCGCGACCCGCAGGCGTTCGCCAAAATAGCCGAGGCAGCCAAAACTGCTGGCTGAAATCCCAAATCCCAAGAGCCAAATCCCCAAAGACCGCACTCTCATCGGGTGCGGTCTTTTTGTTTCTGGCCGTGTGCCTTGTTTGCCAACCCTGCTAAACGGATCTGCTGGGGCTGACTCATGTTTCTAGCGCCGCTTCCAATACTTCGGTCACCCAGCTATTTAAACTCTTGTCTGCCAGCCGGGCTTTGATGTAAGCCCTGCGGTGCAATTCCGGTGGCAGGCGCACGACAAACTTGCCTGAAAACGGCTTTTCCGGTTCTTCGCCACGCTCGGCGTAGAACTCCAGATAATCTTCCACCGAGTCCCGAAAGGCCTGGCGAAGCTCTTTCACCGTCCGGCCTTCAAACGTCACGACGTCCCGGATATTAATGATGTCGCCGTGCAAGAGGCCGGATTCTTCGTCAATTTCAACTTTGCCGATGTAGCCTTTATATTCCATCATGGCTTGACTCCTGCTGTTTCCAAAAACCTGCGCACCGATTTGATGGTAGGCTTGTTCGCTTCCTTGCGCGGATGCGGCCGGTGAAAGACGGCGCGCGTAAGTAGGACAAGCCGCTGGCTTGTCCCGCCTGGGACACGCTGCGCGTGGCACGCGAAGCGTGTCCTACGAATCCGCCCGGATCGATTAGATGTTGCAGGGTAATACTTATAGTACAATCTTCGACATCATATCACTCTCCACTTGCCACTTGCCACCTCTCACCCGTCACTCGCCACTCGTCCCACCCATGTCCACGCTCATCACCTCCTTCACCCTCCCCTCCGGCCAAACCCTCGCGCTTTATCACGGCGACCTCACCGAAGAAAAAGTGGACGCGATTGTCAACGCCGCGAATGAGCGCCTGGCGCACGGGGGCGGGGTGGCGGGGGCCATCGTCCGGCGCGGAGGGTATGAAATTCAACAGGAGAGCATCGAGTGGGTGCGGAAACACGGCCCGGCGGGGCACGACAAGCCCGCGCTCACCGGGGCGGGCAAACTGCAGAGCATGATCGTCATCCACGCCGTCGGGCCGGAGTGGGGTTCGGGAAATGAAGACAACAAACTCCGCGTGGCCTATACCTCGGCGCTCGAGCTCGCCCACCGGCAGGGCCTGACGTCCATCGCCTTCCCCTCCATCAGCACCGGCATCTTCGGCTTCCCGGTCGAGCGCGGCGCGGCCATCGCGCTCAAGAGCGCAGAAGATTTTTGCGCCGCCGCTGGTCCCGCCTCACCGTTGCGCGAGATCAGGTTCACGCTGATTGATGCGCCGACGGTGGAAGTGTTCAGACGGGAGTTTACGAAACGAGTGAGCAGTGAACAGTGAGCAGTGAACAGTCAACGACAATCCACTGTTGACTGTTGACTATTTACCGTTCACTGTGCGCCGCCTCCCCCATGATTACCTCAATCTCCAACCCTAAAATCAAGCTCGTCCGCGCCCTCCAGTCCCAGCGCAAGGAGCGCGAGGCGCAGCGGTTGTTCGTGATTGAGGGGGTGCGGCTGGCGGAGGAGGCGGCGCGCGCGGAGGCGAAAGCCGCGCTTGTGTTGCATACGGCGGACGTAGACGCGCGCGCTCAAACAGCCGTTGACCGCCTCGCCCGCCTCGGCGCACCGGTCGAGGTAGTCTCCCCCTCCGTCATGACCGCCGCCTCCGACACCCAGGCCCCTCAGGGCCTCCTCGCCGTCATTCCTTTCTCGTCGCTCGCCTCTCGTCCACCGTCTCCCATCTCTTTCGCCCTCGTTCTCGACCGCCTCTCCGACCCCGGCAACCTCGGCGCCATCCTCCGCACCGCCGACGCCGCCGGCGCCGAAGCCGTGTACCTCGCCCCCGGCACGGTGGACGCCTATAACCCTAAGGTCGTCCGCGCGGGGATGGGCGCACACTTCCACTTACCAATTACCAATTACAATTGGGATGAGTTAGCCACGCATCTTTCCGGCCTCGACGTCTGGCTGGCCGAAGCCCGCGCAGGCGATCCCTACGACCGCGTGGACTGGCGCAAGCCGTGCGCGCTCATCATCGGCTCCGAGGCTGAAGGGCCGAGCGAGGCGGCTCGTCAGTTCACGCAGAAGCGTGTCCACATCCCCATGCCCGGCCGGGCCGAGTCGCTGAACGCGGCGGTGGCGGCGGGGGTGCTTTTGTTCGAGGTGGTGAGGCAGAGGAGGGAGAGTAAAACGTAAAGCGTAAAACGTAAGATGCAGGGGCATCTCATCACGTTTCACGTCTTACGTTTTACGTGTTGTATAATCACTTCACCATGAAAAAGCCTTCCCGCTTCAAGCCGCTCTCGTCCCTCTTCCGCGCGCAGCCGCATCTCAAGGAAGAGGGCATGTTCAAGCTGCACCGGGCCGCGCTGCCCAACGGCCTGCGCGCCTGGATCAAGCCGCGCCCTGGCACGGGCACGGTCTTCCTCGCGCTGCAAGTCCCGGTCGGCTCGCGGCACGAGACCGAGGAGAACAACGGCATCAGCCATTTCCTCGAGCACATGCTCTTCACCGGCACGGAGAAATGGGACGAGCGCGAAGTCATCGAAAGCGTCCGCCGCCGGGGGGGCGAGGTCAACGCCCGCACCGCCGCCGAGGACACCGTGTTCTGGCTCCACCTCAAAGCCGACGACCTGGACTTCGGCCTCGACTGGCTGACCGAGGTCGTGTTCCGCTCCAAACTGCCGGAGGACAAGTTCAAGAAGGAGCGGCAGATCATCATCGAGGAGAAAGGCGGCGACTTCGGCGTCTTCGACGCGGTTGGCGACTGGATTGAAGACAAGGGCTTCGGCTGGAACGTGTTCCGCGCGGTGCGCCGCCGCCTGTTCCACCGGAGCGCGCTCCTCCTGCCGGTCATCGGCGACGATCAATCGCTCCGGCGCATCAGTTACCGGCAGGTGGTTGACTTCTATCGCAAGCACTACGTGCCGAACAACATGACGCTGATCGTCGTCGGCGACGTGAAAGCCGATCAGGTCGTGGCCCGCGCGGCGCAGCACTTCGGCGGGTTCCCGGCCGGGGAGCGGCCGCCCCGCCCGGCCACGCTGCCCCCGCCCAAGGGCGGATTCAACGTCCGCCTGAGCGGGCCGAACATCAACGACCAGGGGCAGATTCTGCTTGGGGCCCCGCTCCCCGGCTTGAGCCATCCCGACCGCTGGGCGCTCTCCGTCCTGGCCGAGATTTTGCACACTCGCCTGACGAACGACATCCGCTTCAAGCGCGGGCTGGTGTACGGCATTGACGTCTACCCGGCCATGTACATTGACGTCGGCTACTTCGTCGTCTACACCACCGCCGACAGCAACAAGTTCGACGAAATTCTCAAGGAAGTAGAGAGCCGCCTGGCCGAGGCGATTGAGGGCAAGATTGACGCGGCGGCGGTGGTCGAGGCCAAAACCGCCCTGCGCGGGCGGCTGCTGCTGGGGATGGAAGGCAACTCGGAATTGGGATGGTGGCTGACGGAGTTGAGCCTGTTCATCCCGGAGGGGAGGTCCGTGCCCGACCTGTTTGCCGAGGTCGAAGCGGTGACGCCGGAGGACGTGGCCCGCGTGGCGCGCGCCTACCTCACGCCAGAGAAGCGTTACCAGGCCATCCACCGCCCCGGCGTCACGCCCTCCACACTTAAGCGTCCGGCGCTGGTGGGGGCAGGCCTGGCGCTCACGGGGGTGGGCGCGTGGCTGCTGGCGCGCTCCCGCCGCGCGCCGCGAAAATCCGTTGACAGGAACGACGCGGCAAGGTAAACTGTGCGGCATGACTTCTCGGCAAGGAGGTGAAAACGAGTGACTTCCGTGACATTGCGGCCCAACGAGACGCAGGAGCAGCTGCTCAAGCGCTTCAAGAAAAAGGTTATGCGCAGCGGCGTCCTGACGCAGTTGCGCAACAAGCGCTGGTTCGTCTCGAAGAGCGAAATCCGCCGCATCGAGAAGAAAAAGGCCATCCGGCGCATCAACAAGCGCAAGCGCCGCGAGAACGAAGAATAACACGGCCGGCCCGGAGCAATCCGGGCTGGTTTGTTTTTGGGCTTGTTCCATCCCTTTTCACAAACGGTGCTTTCCTGACTGGGGCGGGCTATGTGGGACACAGATAAACACGGATGAACACGGATTGGGGAACTTATCCGTGCGCGTCCGTGCCAATCCTGCCCTTTTCCCGTTAAACCCGGAAGGGCCGCCAACGGTTAAGCGCGTCCCCGTTGACGGCCTGCGCCCGCTCCCTC
>DAOTXG010000680.1:0-15130 GCA_034435515.1 Anaerolineales bacterium | reverse complement strand
CAACATCGCCGCGCCAATTGCCTGGGTGCCCACGGCCGACTGCGCCGCCGACTCACCCCATCCCCTCCTCAGCTTCGCCCACCCGCCCGAAGGCGCGACGCTGACCGGCGGGACCATGCAAATCCTCGGCCAGGCGGCGGCGCAGTCGGCCGTGGGCGCCCAGGCAATCGGCGCGGCGATGTTGTGCGCAGCGGCCCACGCCTGGCCGTTCGGGTCCTCGGTGAGCCACTTTTGCGCCCAGGGGTCGGAGACCGCGATGACGAGTTTCTGCTGGTCAAACAGGCGGTCGGCCTGATAATACTCCGCGCAGTCGGCGGTCTGGCGCAGGCCGGTGAACGGGTCAATGAACGCCTTCTGCCACAGGTCGCGGTCAGGAGGCAGGGGGCCGCGCGTCGCCGAGAACAGTTCGGGGCGCAGCGCCTCCGGCGGGCAAAATTCGCTGGGCTGGGCGCCCGAGAGGCCGCAAATCATCCTTTCCACGATCCCCTGCGGGCGCGAGAAAGGAGTCGCTTTGCCCGCCAACGCGCCTTCCATGAAGATGTGCCAGATAGGCGCGGCCCCGGTCACCCCGCTCGTGCCGACCATCGGCGTGAAGTCGGCGTTGCCGACCCACACCCCTGCGACCAGGTCGGGGGTATAACCAATCGTCCAGTTGTCGCGGAAATCGTTGGTCGTGCCGGTCTTGACGGCGGCCGGAAACGACAGCAGGAGCTGCGAGTTCGGGCCGAAGGCCGGCGTGCGCGCGTTGTTGTCGCTCAGGATGTCGCCGATGAGGAAGGCGGTTTCTGGGGAGATGACTGGCTGCCCCCAGTTCCCCGACGGGGGCGGCTGGCAAGGCGGGAGGTTGCTGGTGAGCTGATCGGGGCGGAGCGGCTGCTGGCAGACGACGTTGCCGTCTTTGTCGCTGATCTGGCGGATGGCGACGGGAAAGACGCGCTGGCCGCCGTTGGCGAGCGCGCCATACGCGCCGACCATTTCGAGGAGCGAGACTTCGCCGCCGCCCAGAGTGAGCGCCAGTCCGTAATCGTCGCGCGTCAGGGTGGTGAGGCCCAGCCGCTCGGCAAACTGAATGAAGCCGCCGTCGCCGTAAATGCCGACGAACTGCAAAGCCTTGACCGCAGGGATGTTGTACGAGTTGGCGAGCGCGGAACGCACGAGCGCCGGGCCGTGAAATCGGCCATCGTAGTTCACGGGCTTGTAGGGCGGGTTCGCGCCGTCGGGAAACTCGGTCGGCACGTCCCAGATGAGCGTGGCGGGCGTCCAGCCCTTCTCGAACGCCAGCGCGTAGGTGAGCGGCTTGATGGACGACCCCGGCTGGCGCGGGCGGATGGCCATGTTAATTTGGCCGTCCACCGTGTCGGTGTAATAGTCCGAGCCGACCATCGCGACGATCTCGCCGGTCGCCGGGCGAAGCGCGACCAGCGCCCCGTCGGTCACGTGTTTATCGGCGAGCGCGGTGACCTGGGCGGCGACGGCGTTCTCGGCCAGCGTTTGCTGGTCGGGGTCAAGCGTGGTGCGCACGCTGAAGCCGGAGCGGTAAAGCGTCTGCGCGCCGTACTGGTCTTCGAGGAGCTGGCGGATGTAGTTGACCCAATGCGGGAAGCGGGCGTCGGTGATGGGCGGGGTGAACTGGCGAGTGCCAAAGTCCAACATGACCGCGCGCACGGCCTCGACGTCCACGCAGACCGGCTCGAGGCGCGTGCTCACCGGGATGCAGCCAAGTTGGAGCATGAGCCGCAAGACATCCTGCTGGCGGGCCAGCGCGGCCTCGCGGTTGGTGAACACGTCGTAAACCGCGGGGGCCTGCGGCAGACCGGCGAGGAGCGCCGCTTCGCCCAGCGTCAATTCGCCGGCTTGCTTGCCGAAGTAAGTCTCGGCGGCCGCCTCGATCCCGTAGGCCAGGTTGCCGTAATAAATCTCGTTCAGGTACAGCTCGAGGATCTCGTCTTTGGTGTAGCGCCGGGTGATCTCGGCGGCGAGGATGATCTCGCGGATTTTGCGAGTGGTCGTGCGCTGGGCGCGCTCCTCCGGCGAGAGCACCAGCGCGCGCACGAGCTGCTGGGTGATGGTGGACGCGCCCGACACGGTCTCGCCGGAGCGCAAGTTTTGCCAGATGGCGCGGATGATGGCGACGGGGTCGAAACCGGGATGCGAGTAGAAATCTTTGTCCTCGGTGGCGATGGTCGCCGCGAGGAGGTAGGGCGAGATTTTGTTCAGCGGCACGCGCGTCCGGCGGCCGGCCTGCGGGTCAACAATTTCATAAAGCAGGTTGTCTTTCGCGTCGTACAGGCGCGTGGTTTCGAACTTGGCCGCGCGCTCGCGCAAGTCGCCGACTTCGGGCAGGGTGCGGGCGATGGACCAGTAGCCGGCGACAGCCGCGCCCGTGACGACGAACAGCGCGATCAAAAGGCCCACGAGCGTGAGGAAGAAACAGCTTTGCAGCCGGCGGCCCAGGCTGCGGCGCGGCACAGGGGTGCCGCTGCCACCTGGCACGGTGCCGCTGCCACGTGGGGTGATGCCGCTGCCACGTGGAGGGGCGCCGCTGCCACGCGGGGCGGGTTGTGCGCCTCGCTGCTTCTGCCCCCCGCGCCGCACGCGCGGCATACCATACTCGTCAAGCTCTATGGAACGAGGCGAAACCCGGGTTGGCTGCTCCGCGAGCGGCTCTACTGGCTCGTTAGGAACCGGGGGCTGGTCTTTGTCTTCGGCAGGCGGCGTGTCGCTCATGGGGTTGAGTATAACCCAGTCCACCTTATCACCTCGCCCTCACGCACCGGCTTGGCTGAGCCGTCCTCTTCGAGCAAATCCAGGTGGCCGAGGATTTCCGAAAGCCCGAGCACGTAGTCCAGCGGGCGCTTCAACTGTGGAAAAATCGGTTGCGTCAGTTCCCACAGCGTTTTGGGTTGGGCGAGGGAGTCGAGGATTTTCCGCGCCCGGCGCTGGTGGAACGCCAGGCGCTGCCGCACCAGGCCCGGCACGTCGTCTACGACGGGGCCGTGGCCGGGGAGCGCGACCAGCGGCCCCAACGCCGCCATGCGCTGCATGTGGTGGATGTATTCGACCAGGCGCTTCGGACGCGGGCCGTTGATGAGCGGCGACGGCTCCAGAATCGGGTTCGAGGAAATGTCGCGGATGAGGTGGTCGTTGGCGAGGAGCGTGCGGCTGCCGGCCTCCCACAGGCAGATCAGCCCGCCCGCATGGCCGGGGGTGTGATAGACGCGCCATTCCGCGCCGGCGAGGGTGAGAGTATCCCCTTCGTTCAGCGCCTGCGCGTTCTGTACCGGGCTGAGCCAGCGGGCGAACGTTGCGCCGCTGTGCTCGATGGCCTGAATCATCTCTTCTGGCACGCCGCCCTCGACCCAGATGCGCCGGTAAAATTCGCGGTGCCGTTCGCGCTCGGCGGCGTAATCGGGCAGCCAGGGCAGGTTGAAAGCGTGCGTGAGCACTTCTGCGCCGGAGCGCGCGACGAGATCGCCGCACAGCCCGAAATGATCCACGTGCAGATGAGTGAGGACGATGCGGCGCAGGTCTTCGACGCGGCAGCCGTGTTCCCGGAGGCCGGCTTCGAGCGCGGCGAGCGTGGCCGGGTCGCGCGGGCCGGTGTCAATCAGCGTCAGCGGCTCGCCCTCGGCCAGGTAGACGTTCACCGGCCCGACGGGGAAGGGCGTGGGGAGGGGGATGAGATGAAGAGGCAAGGGGAGGGTCATAAGACTAGACCCTAAGGGTCTCGGCTAGACCCTAAGGGTCTCCGAGACCCTTAGGGTCTGGGCACGTGACGGGCTACCGCCTCATCCCCAGTATGCGCTTAAGGTGGCGGTCAGAATCCGAGAAGGTGGGCGAGAAGGGCGTGCGGCCGTGCACGATGCGGCGGTTGTCAATAATGTAGGCCTGGTTCTTCTCGACCAGGAATTCGATGCGGCGCTTGTCGAAGGCCGCCGAGAGTTCCTGCAGCGCCGCCTCGGCCTCGGGCGTGTCCACGCTGGCGCGGTCGAAGCGCACCCGGACGCGGAACTCGCCGCGCGCGTCCTGGTCGAGGATGGGCTTGCGCGCGACGAGGCCGCCTTTGTAGTGCGGCGGGGCCTTGAAGATGAAATTGGGCTTTTGCAGCTCCGCGAGGGCCGGCGGCGAGAGGTCATTCACGGCGGCGCGCACGTCGGCGAAAATCGAGCGGCCCTCGCCGCGCGCGTCCGGCGTGACGCAAATGATGACGATGAAATCCGGCGGGTCGTCTACGTATTGGAGGTCGGTGTGGTAGTCGAAATTGTTCCAGCTGTAGTACGACGTCGTCTCCACGCTCATCTCGTGCCGGATGGGTTTGATGTCCATCACCATCGGCCCGGCCTTCTCGTCCCGCCAGGGCGCGCCGATGAGCGACATGAGGTAGACCATCACCTGATCGTAGTCACCGGTAAAATGGCTGATGACGACCAGCCCGTCGTGGTCAATCACGTCGAGGATTTGCCCTCGCAGTTCCAGCAGTTCGGGAGGAAACGCCAGGTCCGGCGGCGGGTGATTGATGTCTTGCACCACGGCGGCGTGTCGGGCGATCAGTTCGCTCTGGGTGGGGGTGAGGGAGAGGGTTGTAACCATATGGGTTTCTCCGATAGTTCTCGCTGAGGGAACACTACAACGAATTTGGGAAATAACGAATTTGCGCCGTCGGCGAATTCGCTCCTTCCCCAATTCGTTGTAGTGAAGATCAGCGCAAATTCGCTGATTTCAGAAAGCGCAGTCTATACCCGCGCCAGGTGTCATTAGTCCTCACGTAATTCCCTCAAAAACACCTCGACCACTTGCGGGTCAAAGTGTGTCCCGGATAGGGAGCGGATGTGCTCGCGCACTTTCTCCTCCGGCCACGCGGCGCGGTACGGGCGGTCGGAGCGGAGGGCGTCCCACACATCCACCACGGCGAACAACCGTGCGGCCAGCGGGATGGCCTCGCCTTTCAACCCGCGCGGGTAGCCGGTCCCGTCCCACTTTTCGTGATGGGCATAGGGAATGTCCAGCGCCGGGCGCAAGTAGACAATGGGGTACAGCATCTCGTAAGCATACTCCGGGTGCTTGCGCATGACGACCCATTCCTCGTCGGTGAGCGGGCCGGGCTTGAGGAGGATGCCGTCCGGGACGCCCATCTTGCCGATGTCGTGCAGCAGCGCACCCCGCCGGACGTGGACCAGTTCGGCGCCGCTCAGCCCCATCCCTCGCGCCAGTTTCAGCGTCATCTCCGCCACGCGCTGGGTGTGCCCTTCGGTTTCTTTGTCGCGCAGGTCGAGCGCGCGTGACCAGCCCTCGATGGTGGCGTCGTACGCGACGGCCAGGTCGGCGTTGGAACGCTGCAAACCGTCGAACAATTGCGCGTTCTCGATGGCGATGGCGGTCTGCCCGGCGAGCATTTCGAGAAAATTGAGCCACTCCGGGTCGGCGGGCAGCGGCGAGCGATGGAAGATTTCGAGCACGCCGACCACCTGGCCTTTGGCGATCAGCGGGACGGCATAAAAGGCCCGGAAGTCCTCGCCGGCCAGCAGCTCGGGATACGGGAACGACGACTCAGCCTCGGCGAGATCGGGCAGGCCCACCAGGCGGCGTTCCAGGGCGGCCCGGCCAGCCTGGCCCTCACCCAATTTCAGCCTCAACCGGGTGACGCTATGCCCTCGAAAGCCGCGCCCCATAGCGTATTCGAGAGTTTGGAGATGCGGCTTGAAGAGGAGCACCAGGGCCGCATGGACGCGGAGCAGCGCGACGACCTGGTCGAGCAAGATGTTGAGAGTGACCCGCAGATCGAGGCTGGAACTGATCGCCCGGTCAATCGTGTGCAGGGCCTGCAGACGCCGCAGGTGTTGCTCAGTCTGCTCGTGCAGCGTCACGCGGTGAAGGGCGTTGGCGGCGATGTCGGCAATCGCCGTCAACACGCGGACCTCGCCCGGCGTAAAGGGAGACGCGCGGCCCACCCAGAGCGCGCCGATAATCTGGTCGCGGGCGACGAGGGGGATACAGGCGGCGGCAGGGAGGTGGCCGTGCAGTTCGGGCCGGGCCAGGCGCGGGTCGGCGAGCAAGTCTGCGCTCACGTAAGGCTGCCCGGTCTCGATGACGCGCCCGCTGACGCCCTCGCCGGACGCCAGCCGGGCGCCGGTCATTTTGATCCACTGGCCGCGCCCGAGCTCCACGAGCAAGTGCGCGTTGGCCGGATCGTCCGTCACCAGCGCCGCGCCCTCGGCGCGCAGCAAGTCCAGCGTCTGGTCGAGGATGATGGGCAGCATCTCGGCGCGGGTCGGGGCGGTGCGCAGGACGGCGCTCACCGTGGCGATGGCTTCCAGTTCACGCTCGCGTTGATTCCGCTCGGTCACGTCTTCGAGCGTCGTGAGAACGCAGGAGACGCCGCCCAGGTCAATCAATTGGGCGGAGGCCAGCGCCTCGCGTATCTCGCCCGCGTTCGTCCGAAAGTTGCTTTCGGCCCGCTGCACTGCACCCTGGTCCAACAGCCGCTGGCCGATTTCGGCGCGCGCAGCGGGGTCCGCCCACAAGCCTAACTCCAAGGCGGTGCGGCCCACGACCTCGTCGCGGCGATAGCCGAGCAGGCGCAGGAAACTTTCGTTGACGTCCAGGAGGCGTCCGTCGGGGAGGGTGGAAATGCTGGTCGCCACCGGGCTGCTGTGGAAGGCTTTGGAGAATCTTTCCTCGGAGGCGCGCAGGGCGGCCTGCTCGCGCGCCAGTTGTGCGCGGTGGAAGGCGTTTTCCAGCACGCCGGGCAGTTGAAAGAGATAGTTGGCGTGTTTGGGCACGTAGTCGACGGCGCCCAACTTGAGGACCTGCAAGGCGATTTCCTGATCGCCCTGGCCGGTCACGAAGACGATGGGGATGGACAGCCCACGCGCCTGAATCAGCTCCTTCAATAACTCCAGCGCGTTCATGCCCGGCAGGCGGTAGTCAAGCAAAAGCACGTCGTGCTCGCTCGCCGGGTCGCGCGCGGACAGGCGCTGCAGGACTTCGGGCGCGGTGTTCACCACCTCCAGGTGAAGGTGCGGCGCGTAACGGACGAAGTGGCGGCGGGTCAGGTCAATGTCGCTCGCGCTGTGCTCGGCGTACAGCACGCGCAGCGGGCGGGCGCGGCGGGCGGCCCCGGCGCGGTAGCGCTGCACAGCATCTTCGAGGAGGCGCGGCAGGCGAGTCAGATAGTCGGCGCTCTTGATCACGTAATCGTCAGCCCCGGCTTTGAGCACAGCCACGACGCTTTCCTCGTCGCCGAAGCCGGTGATGATTACGACGGCCAGCGGCAGGCCGCGGTCGCGGATGTGCGCCAGCACGGCCCGGCCATCGCCGTCGGGCAGGCGCATGTCGGCGAGGACGAGGTCGTAAGGATGCTCGCCCTCCAGCCGGGCCAGCGCCTCGCGCTGAGTGCTGACGACGTCCAGTTGGAAATGCGGCGCGGTCTGGCGCAGTTCACGCCGGGTCATATCGGCGTCGCGCGGGTCGTCTTCGACGTAGAGGATGTTCACGGTGAGGTCATCTCGGCGGCGTGTTAAGCACGTTCCAGTACAGTTCAATTTGCGCAGCGACTTCCAGGAACTTGTCGAAGTCCACCGGCTTGACGATATAGGAGTTGGCGCCCAGTTCGTACGCCTCTTTCACGTCGCCGTCCTCTTGCGACGTGGTGAGGATGACGACGGGGACGGCGTGGAAGTCGGCGTGGGCTTTGAGGCGGCGCAGGACTTCCAGGCCGTCCACTTTCGGCAGTTTCAGGTCGAGCAGGATGACGACCGGCAGCGGCGCGCCGGCCTCCCAGCGAGCCAGGTAGGCCAGCGCTTCCTCGCCGTCGCGGGCGACCTCCAGCGGGTTGGCGAGCTTGCGCTTGGCGAACGCCCGGCGGGTGAGGTCCACGTCCAGGGGGTTATCTTCGATGAGGAGGATGGGACGGGTTAAGGTAGACATAGTTTCTAGCATTTGGGGTGGTTGGGTGGTTAGGTGGTTGGGTGGTTGGGTGGTTGGGTGGTTGCGCGAAGCGGTTGGGTGGTTAGGTGGTTGTCCACGGTGGAGAGCCGGGCACTTCCAAGTAGGGGTGGTTAGGTCGGGGGGCGTTGGCGCAGGGAGTGGCGCTTGGCGGTGATGTAGGCATTCAGGGCGGGCGCGAGCGCCTCTAATCGCTTAAGCGTCGTTTCACCACGCTGGGGCGGGATGAGTTTGCGCCGGATGGCTTTTTGAAGGCGGTCTTTCGTCTCGTACATAGAACCTCGCGCATAAATCAGATAATTCACCACGTCTTTTGTGCCGGTGCGCCCGTAACTCTCGGCGATGTTGGCGCTGATCGAGTCGGCGGCGTCGGCTAACTGCTTGCCTACGACGTCTTTCTGAAAGTACTGCCATTTCTCCACTTCCGCCCAGACTTCGTCGCCAATCGCCGTCGCCTCCTGGTACACCCGCAAGTCTTCAAGACGCTCGTAAGGCATAGTATAGTATCCTCCTCTCAAGTCGTTGAGTCATTATCCGGCTTAAGCCAACCACCCAACCACCTAACCACCTAACCACCTAGCCACCAAACCACCAAACCACCTAACTCACTTCGGTATTTCCAAATAGAACGTGGCTCCCTCCCCCAGCGCGCTCTCCGCCCAGGCGCGGCCCCTCATGCGCTCCATCACTTTGCGCACGATGGCCAGGCCGACGCCGGTGCCGGGGTAGTCCTCGGCGCGATGCAGGCGCTGGAAGATTTCGAAGATGCGGTCGTGATACCGCATGTCGAAACCCGGCCCGTTGTCGCGCACCCACAGGATACAACTTTTCTCCGTTTCGCGCCCGCCGATTTCGATGCGCGGGGCCGGGACGCCGCCGGCGAACTTGAGAGCGTTGTCGAGCAGGTTGCGCAGCGCCTGCGCCAGCCCCTCGGCTTCGGCGGTCACGCTCTGGTCAGGGACGTCCACGCTGAGCGCGACGCGGCCGGCCTGGAGCGCATCGGCGCGCTCGGCGAGCAGGGCCTCGACCAGCGCCCGCAGATTGACCCGGCCGAGGGCGAACGCGCGGCGTTCGAGGCGCGAATAGGCCAGCAGGTCGTCAATCAGCCGGCTCATCTGGAGGGCGGCGCCGCGGATCGTCTGCACAAAGGCGCGGCCCTCGTCGTCCAGCCGGTCGGCGTGGTCTTCCAGCAGCAGCCGGCTGTAACCGTCAATGCCGCGCAGAGGCGCCTTGAGGTCGTGCGAGACGGAATAGGCGAAGGTCTCCAACTCGCGGTTTTTGGCCTGCAGTTCGGCGCTCTGTTCTTCCAGCGTCCGGTTGGCCTCCAGCAGGGATTCGTTCAATTGCGCCCGGGTGATGGCCATCGCCGCCTGGTTCGCCATCGCCGCCAGCAGCTCCACGGCGCGCTCGGCGAAATCTGGCTCGTCGGGCGTGTTGATGGCCGTGAGGGTGCCTAAGGTCTGATCCAGGTAACGGAGGGGAACGACGACGATGGCCCCGCAATTCGTCTCAGCGCGGCGGCGCTGGACTTCCTGGCTCTCACGGGGGTCGGGGGCGCCTTTTAGCGAGAGCGCCGGGCGCAATTCGCGCAGCACCCAGCCGGTCAACCCGTCCATCAATTCGTCAAACGGGACCGAGGTGTCAACCTGGCTCGAACCCGGGCCGCCGCGCACGAATTGGGTCACCCGTCGTGCCTGCCGGTCGAGGGTGATGAGCGAAACGCGGTTGGCGGGCAGGGCCTGGGCCACGTTATCTACGATGACCTTCAACAGGTCGGACAGGTTTTCGACGGCAATGACCGACTGGGCGATGTGGTACAGCGCCTGGGTCGTGGTCAGGGCCGCTTCCAGGTCGGCGGTGCGCTCGGCCACGCGCTGCTCCAGCTCGGCGTTGAGCAGACGAAGTTCATCCTCGGCCCGCTTGCGCTCGGTGACGTCGAGTGAAGTCCCTACGAGCCGCACGACTTTTCCCTGGGCATCTTTCACACAAGAATATTGCACATGGAGTATGCGACTGGGGCCTCGCGCGGGGTTGATGCGATATTCCTCGGCAACCGATTCGCCGCTCTGCCTGACGCGGGCCTGGGTTTCGAGCAGCCGCTGCCGGTCGTCGGGGTGCATCCGCTCCAGGAATTCGGCGAAGGGCATAGGGGCTGGCGCGGGCTCCAGTCCGTAAAGCCGGAACATCTCTTTGGACCAAAATCCAGTCTGCGCGGCGAGGTCGAGTTCCCAGTTCCCCAGATGGGCTTTGGCCTGGGCGTCTTCCAGACTCGCCTGGATGCGCCGTAATTCCTCGTCTGCTCGTTTGCGCTCGGTGATGTCCTCGCCGATGCTGGCCGTGCCGACGATGTTTCCCGCCGTGTCACGCAACAGGGTGTTGTTCCACAGGATGTCGCGTTGCTCGCCGCTCTGGGTGAGGATGGGGTTTTCGTAGTGCGCGGCGATGTTGCCGGTGGGCAGGGCTGCCAGGAAAGTCTGGCGGACATCGGCGCGCTCGCCGGGCACGAACATGGCAAACCAGTCCTGACCCAACACGGCCTGGCGCTGCCAACCGGTCAGGGTCAGCAGGTAATCGTTGCAGAACGTGACCCGGCCCTCCAAATCCAGCATCACCGCGATCAATTGCAAGTTAGCCAACATCTCGCGGAAGCGCCGTTCCGATTCGCGCAACTCGGCCTCGGCCTGCTTGCGCTCAGTGATGTCTTGCGCCGCGCCATAGAGGCGAATGAGATGCTGATGGGTTTCGTCCCAAACCGGACGGGCGTAATCGCGAATCCAGCGCGCCTCACCGCCCTGGGTGACAAAGCGCATCTCGCACACGTCGGGCTGACCGGCCAGCACCTGCCCCAGGTGGCGCTCGGCAATCGGCAAATCCTCCGGGTAAACCAGGCTGAGGAGGCCGCCGCGCTCGTCAATGTCTTTCAAGGTCAATCCAAAAACACGGCTGAAGGCTTCGGTCAGCCATTCAGCGCGCGGCTGGCCGTCGCGCTCGACGCGGATAGCGTAAGCGTAATCGGAGGTGAGTTCGGCAATGGCGCGGTGGCGTTCCTCGCTCAGTTGCAGCGCTTCTTCCGCCCGTTTGAGGTCGGTGATGTCGCTGATGGCCGTGACCATTCCGACAAGGTCTCCTGACTCATCGCGCAGAGGCGCGGCGTTGATGGACAAGAGGACGCGCGCGCCGTCCGGCAGTTCAATCGCGTGCTCCACGCCGTACACTGGTTGGCCGCTCTGCATCACGCGCACAAAAGGCAGATTTTCTTCGGGGAAGGGGCTGCCATCCAGGGCCGTGATTTTCCAGTTGGGGTCGTTGTACTGCCGTTCCACCAGACGATTGCGCGTCAACCCGAGAGTCTTCTCGGCGGCGGGATTGGCAAAAGTGAGGCGGCCCTCACGGTCCGCCATCGTGATGCCTTCTGGAACCGTTTCAACGATGCGCGACAGAAGTTCCTGGCTGGCGCGTAGTTGCGCCTCGGCCTGCTTGCGCTCGGTGATGTCCTGGAAGAAAATGGCGAGGCCATCGGGGGAGGGGTAGATGCGGTTCTCAAACCAGCGGTCGTAGGGTGGGTAATATTCTTCGAGATAAATCGGCGTCTGCGTCTCCACGGCTTTGTAATAAGCTTTGTAAAACGGCTGGCCGATGCCCTCTGGAAATTCCGTCCAGATGTGCTTGCCGAGCAGGTCCTCCGGCCGCCGGTTGAAAATCTGCCCCGCCTTCTGGTTCATGTAGGCGTAGCGCCAGTCGGCGTCCAGCGCCACAAAAGCGTCGCCCATGCTTTCGAGGATGTTGGCCAGACGCTGCCGCGCCGCTTCGGCCTCGGCGCGAGCCGCCCGCTCGCGCGCCAGCCATTGTTCACGCTCGGCCTCGGCCTGTTTGCGCGCGGTAATATCGGTGACGAGGCCTTCGTAGTAGAGCGCCGCGCCGCTGGCGTCGCGCACGACGTGCGCGTTCATCGAAATCCAAAACGTGTTGCCATCCCGGCGATAGACCTCGGCTTCAAAGTCCCGCACGTTGCTATGCGTTTCGATGAGTTGCCGGAACTCGGCGCGGCGTTCGGGAACCACGTAAAGTTGCTGCGCTACGTTGGCGACGCTGGCGATGAGTTCCTGCGGCGAGGCGTAGCCCAACATGGCCGCCAGCGCGGGATTGGCGGTGAGGATGCGCCCGTCGGGCGTGGTCTGGAAGATGCCCTCGGCGACGTTCTCAAAGATAGCGCGATAATTTGCTTCGGCCTCCCGCAGCGCCGTCTCTGCTTTCACCTGCTCGGTGACGTCGCGCGAGTTGAGGACCACGCCCCGCACCGCCGGGTGATCGAGCAGGTTGTTGCTGGTGGTTTCGAGCATCCGCCACGAGTCATTGGCCGTGCGCACGCGAAACTGCACCGGCGTGCCGGGCCCGGGATGCGAGAGGCCATAGGCGAAGTCTCCCATCACCCGCGCCCGATCCTCGGGATGAACTAATTCAAAGATGCTCCGGCCAAGCAGCCGCTCGGGCTCGAAGCCGAACTCGCGGCCGACCGAGGGGCTTTGATAGCGGACGACGCCCTGCGCGTCTACGACGGTGATGAAGTCGGAGGCGTTCTCGATGAGCGCGCGGAAATATTCTTCGGTTTCTTCACGGGGTGTATCCAGAATCTCGTAGCGGCGCAGGGCTTCCAACCGGGCGGCTTCGTCGTCTGGGAGTGGGGCTTTCATTGTGGGTCTGCCCTTCTATGATGAGGCGGGATGGTGAGGATTATACGCCCGTTTTCGGCGCGCGGGTTCAGACCCTAAGGGTCTCCAAGACCCTTAGGGTCTGCGGCGGCCCCTTAGGAACACAATCAGGCGCCGGCGGCTATCGTCTGTGGCCTCTCGAATGACTCTTCGACCAGCCGTTCAAATTCCTGGACGGTGCTGCTGGTCAGCAGCGGCACTCGTAAAGCCGCCTCGCCCGGCAGCCCCTGGATGTATTTCGCCGCGTGCTTGCGGAAGAGGATCAGCCCGACTTCCGGGCCGTAGAAGTCCAGGTTGAGCGCCAGGTGGCGGCGCATAAGGGCGACCCGCTCGGCGATAGTCACCTGCTCCCGGTCTTTGCGCGCAAAAATCCAGGGGTTGCCGATGGCCGCGCGGCCAATCATCACGCCGTCACAGCGGGTGTGCGCCCGGAGACGGGCGATGTCTTGCACGCTGCGCACGTCGCCGTTGCCGACGACGGGGATCTTCACCACCTGCTTGACTTCGGCGATGGCGTCCCAATCCGCCTCGCCCTTGTAGGCCTGCGCTTTCGTGCGCCCGTGTATGGCGACGAGGCTGGCGCCATGGTCTTCGAGGACCCTGGCGATGGCGAGATAGTTGCGCGAAGCGTCGTCCCAGCCTAAGCGGATTTTGCCGGTCACCGGGATGTCCAGCGACTTGGACAGGCGGCTGAAGACTCGCGCAATCTTGTCCGGCTCGCGCAACATGCCGCTCCCCGCGCCGCGCTCGGCGATGCCCTTGACGTAGCAGCCCATGTTGATGTCAATGATATCCGGGCCGAGGTCCTGCAAACGGAGGGCGGTCTCCACCAGCCGCGCTTCGTCGTGGCCGTAAATCTGGAAGGTCATCGGGCGCTCGCTCGGGTCGAAGCGCAGCTTCTGCCAGGCTTTCACCGTCGGCTTGCGGCTTTGCAATTCGTCCACGTTGACGAATTCAGTATACGACATGGAACTTCCGAGTTCACGGCAGATGAGCCGGAAGGGCAGGTCGGAATAGCCGTCCATCGGCGAGAGAATGGCGCGGCCGTAGATGGCGAGGTTGCGGATGTAGAAGGCAGGCGGGGGAGGCATATGGGAGCTTTGCTCAGACCCTGAGGGTCTCAGAGACCCTTAGGGTCTGAGCGGCGCTTATTCTTGGACGAGTCCTATGATACCAAATGACTCGCCAATGACCCAGGTGAATTGGTGTGCACGCAATACATGTCAGGCCATCGCACGCCTGCGCGAACGCCCCCGCGGCCACCGCCTGTTTCGAGATCAGGTTGCCGCCGATGCCCACGGCCGAAGTATAATAACTCGTCCTACGCCTGGTTGCGGCCTGGCCGCGCGATGAGAATTGAGAGGAGTGTAGACGATGCCCCTCAAGCTTCTTCTTGACACGGATATCGGCTCGGACATTGACGACGCCGTCTGCCTGGCCTACCTGCTGGCCAACCCGGATTGCACGCTGCTGGGCGTTACCACCGTCACGGGCGAGGCCGACCAGCGCGCCCGCCTGGCCTCCGCGCTCTGCCGGGCGGCCGGCAAGGAAGTGCCCATCTTCCCAGGCCGCGAAACTCCGCTGCTGCCGGGCAACGCCTGGCAGCCCCACGCCCCGCAGGCGGCGGCGCTGGCGCGCTGGTCACACGCCGACCAGTTCCCGCCCGGTCAGGCGGTTGAGTTTATGCGGCAGACGATCCGCGCTCATCCCGGCGAGGTCGTCCTGCTCGCCATTGGCCCGTTCACCAACGTCGCTGCCCTGTTTGCCGCCGACGCCGAAATCCCCGCGTTGCTCAAAGGTCTGGCGCTGATGGGCGGCCTCTTTACCCATCAACTGGCCGGCGCGGGGCCGCTGGACGAGTGGAACGCCCGCCTCGATCCGTATGCCACCGCCATCGTCTATCAGGCCGCCCCTCCCTGGCATCGCTCAGTCGGGTTGGACGTGTCTCGCCAGGTGTCCCTGCCGGCGGCCGAGGTGCGCCGGCGTTTTCAGTCGCCGCTGTTGCGCCCGGTGCTCGATTTGGCCGAGGTCTGGTTCCAGGAGGAAGATAAAATCACCTTTCACGATCCGCTGGCGGCGGCGACCATTTTTGACGATAGGCTCTGCCGCTTTGAGCGGGGCCGTGTGAGCGTGGAATTGAAGAGCGACCTGCTCTTGGGCATGACGCACTGGCAGGCCGATCCTCACGGCCCCCACGAAGTCGCGCTGGAGGTGAACCCCGGGCGTTTCTTTGACCACTTTTTCTCGGTCTGTGGAAAGGGCGTTTGACATCGTCGCGCCTGACACCGCGATGACCGCGCCCTCGCGCGAACTCGCGGAGCGCTTCTTTCCGCCGGGCGCCCATTCGCGGCTTCCTGGTCAACGGATTACACGAATTGAACGGATTTTGATTAGCATCCCATCCGTGTAATCCGTTCAATCCGTTGACCACAGCCTGCCGAGGCGGAGTCGATGACAGGTCGGGAAATCCATTTCCT
>DAOTXG010000679.1:0-8918 GCA_034435515.1 Anaerolineales bacterium | reverse complement strand
GACCACCCAACCACCCAACCACCTGACCACCCAACCACCCGACCACCCAACCCTCATGTCCTTCCTCGCCCCTCTCTCCCTCCTCCTCGGCCTCCTCGCCATCCCTATCCTCGTCCTCTACATGCTCAAGCTGAGGCGGCGGGAGGTCGAAATCTCCTCCATCATGCTCTGGCAGATGCTCCTGCGCGACCGCGAAGCCAACGCGCCGTGGCAGAAACTCAAGCGCAACCTGCTCCTGCTCCTCCAGCTGCTGTTGCTGACCGCGCTGGTGGTCGCCCTCGCCCGGCCCTTTCTCAAAGTCCCGACGGTGGCTGCGGGCACGATCGTCGTCCTGCTCGACGCCTCGGCCTCGATGAATGCCGTTGACGTCGAGCCGAATCGCTTTGAAGTCGCTCGCGCAATGGCGCGCCAGTTGATTGACGGCTTGAGCGCCGACGGCAAAATGGCGCTCATACTCGTCGGCCACCAACCCGAAGTATTGTCGCCGGCCACCGGCGATAAACTGGCGTTGAGAAACGCGCTGAGCCGGGCCAAAGTCACTCAAGGCCCCGCCGATTGGGAAGCCGCGCTGGCTCTCGCCTCGGGGACTGTGCGCGCGGGCAGCCTCGAACGCTCCACCGTCATCATCATTTCGGACGGCGGCCTTCCCCCCGAGGACCTGCCGCCGCTCCCCGGCGAAGTGCGTTACGTGCCCGTCGGCGCGGCGGCAGACAACCTCGCCATCGAGGCCCTCGCGCTGCGCGCCTCCGAAACCGGCCCGCAGTTGTTCGCCAACGTCGCCAACTACGGCGACGCCGACCGCGCCGTCATCCTCTCCATTTACGTGGCCCAGGCATCCCATGCCGCTGGCGGGCAGTTGTTCTACGCGCAGCAGTTGGACGTACCGGCGGGCAAAACGGCCAACTTCGTCCTCGCCGACTTGCCCGACGGCCCGGCGGTCTATCAGGCCAAACTCTCCCTTCCGGCCTCGCAAAGCCAAAGTCCTGAGTTGGACAAATTTTCACTTGACGACATGGCCTGGGCCGTTTATCAGCCGCCCACCTCCGGGCGCGTGCTGCTGGTCTCGCCGAAAAACATCTTCCTCGAGCAGTTGCTAGCCGCGTTCCCCCGCCTGGAACCCTTCCGCCTGGCGCCCGGCGCGCCGCTGCCCCAGGACCCGTTCAACCTATACGTCTTCGACGGCCTCATCACCGATACGCTCCCGGCTGCCGACCTGCTTCTCGTCAATCCGCCGTCCAATCCGCTCTTCGCCGTCGGCGGAGTCTTCACCAACACCGCGCTGACGCGGGTGGCGAGCAACGACTCGCTGGCGGCGAATGTGAACTGGAGCAACGTCCATATCCTCCGCGCGCGCCAGGTGACTCCCCCTGCGTGGGCCCGCGTCCTGGTCGAGGCCGAGGGCGGCCCGCTTGTCTTTGCGGGCGAGACCGGCGGACGCCGCGTGGCTGTCTTGACCTTTGATCTGCACGACTCCGACCTGCCGCTGCAGGTAACCTATCCGATATTGATGGCGAACCTGCTCAACTACCTGGCGCCCGCCCAGGCTTTTTCGGCCCCGGATGGCCTGCGTCCCGGCGAGACGCTGACCATCAAGCCGGCGGGCGGCGACGCCGTCATCGCCATCGAGGGGCCTGACGGCCGGCGCTATGCCGCCCAGGCTGCCGAGGCTGGAGTTCTCTTTGCCAATACGCACCTGCCTGGCCTTTACATGGTGCTGTCCAATCAGTCGGTTATGGGTGTGTTCGCCGTGAATCTGTTTAACCCTGCCGAATCGAACATCCGCCCGGCGCAGGTGATTCGCCTCGGGCGAAGCGACGTCGCCGCCTCGGCGCGCGAGGAGACCGGCCAGTTGGAAATCTGGTCGTGGCTCGCCGCCGTCGCCTTCGTCATCCTGCTCGTCGAGTGGTGGATTTATCATCGCGGCGCGACCCTGCCTGCCGCGCCGGACTGGCGCGGCCTCTTCCTGAGAAGGAAGGCGTCGCCCTGATGATAGTTCCTCGAGTTCCCCCAGTTCCTTCATGGCCCAGAACTCAAGGAACTCAGGGAACTGAAGGAACTTAGGGGACTGAAGGAAATCATGTCCATCGTGTACATTTTGATCGGCGTTCAGGGTTCCGGCAAGACCACCTGGGCGCAGGCAAACGCCGGGCGGCTGGAGGCGGTCATTGTGGCTTCCGACGACGTGCGCAACGAACTCGAAGCGCAGGGCGTAGACGCGACGGACAAAGGCGATCTGGTATTCTCTATTGTCGAGGAACGCTTGCAGCGGCTGGTGGCGGAGGGCAAGAACGTGATTGTGGACGCGACGCACGCGCGCCTCAAATGGCGCGAGAAGGAAATAGCGATTGCGCGGGCCGGGGGCGCGAAAGTCGTCGCGGTCTGGTTTGACCTGCCGCTGGCCGTGTGCCTGGAGCGCAACGACCGCAAGCGGAACACCACGCTCTGGGGCGAGCGCATCGTCCCGCGTGAAGTCCTGCTCGGCGTCGCGCGCGGTTTCGAGAAGCCGACGGTGGGGGAATTTGACGAAGTCTGGCGGTTGAAAATGAAGGAATTGTAGATTGCGGATTGCGGATTGCGGAATGCTGGTGGATGAACCGATTCCGCAATCCGCAATCAACAATCAGCAATCGACAGTGACCCTTACCTCGCCCTGGTTTCTCCTGCTGCTCCTTTTCCTGCCTCTCCTCTTCTGGCTGGGCTGGCCGTCGCGCGGGCCGAGCCGGAGGCGCGAGATCGTCAGCCTCGTCCTGCGCCTGCTCATCGCGCTGCTACTCATCGCCTCGCTGGCCGGGCTGGAAATCCGGCGCGCCTCCGACGACCTCGCCGTCGTCTATCTCGTGGACTATTCCGACTCTATGCCCATTCAGGCCAGGCGGTTGGAACTGGCCTACGTGCGCGAGGCGCTGGCGCGCATGGGGCCGAACGACAAATCGGCGGTTATCCTCTTCGGCGCAGAGGCCCTGGTCGAACGCCCGCTCTCGACGAACAAGGAACTCGAGGCGTTCACTTCTAAAGTCACGACCATCCAGACCGACCTCGCCGGGGCAATCCGCCTCGGCCTGGCGCTCCTGCCCGCCGACGCCGCCCGGCGCATGGTCATCCTCTCGGATGGCATCGAGACCAGCGGCGACGCTTTTGAGGCGGCGCGCCTGGCCGCGGCGAGCGGCGCGCAGATCATGGTCGTGCCCTTCAGCGTCAACACCGCGGCGGCGGCGGAGGCGATGGTTACCTCGGTCAGCGCCCCGGCCCATCTGCGCGAGGGCGAACAGTTCGGGCTGGAGGTGACGATCAACTCCAGCCTCGAGCAGCGCGTGGGCGTGCGCGTCCTGGCGGGCGCGGCGGTCGCCTACGAAGGCGAGCTCCAGCTGCGACGCGGGAGCAATTCGTTCACTCTCCCGCTCGCCGCCGGGTCGCCCGGCTTCGCCGCCTATCGCGTGCAAATCGCCCCGCTCGTCGCGAACGATACGCTCTACCAGAACAACGAACTGGCCGCGTTCTCCCAGGTGGCCGGGCCGCCGAAAGTGCTGGTCGTGAAAAACCCTCACCCGCGCGACGACGTGGACGAGGCGAAGGAACTGATCGCCGCGCTGGCGGCCTCGAACATCCTGGCCGACGTCGTCAACCCGGGTGAGCTGCCCACCGAGTTCGCGGCGCTCGCGGATTATGCTTCGGTCGTCCTGGTGGACGTGCCGGCGCGAGAGTTCTCGGCCCGGCAGTTGACGGCCATTCAGACGTATGTGCGCGATCTCGGCGGGGGGCTGGTGGCGGTGGGCGGCCCGTCCTCGTTTGGGGTGGGGGGCTACTTCCGCACGCCGCTCGAAGAGACGCTCCCGGTCGAGATGCAGATCAAAGACCAGAAACGCCGCGCCCGGCTGACGATGGTCTTCGTCGTAGACAAATCGGGCAGCATGGCGGACAGTTCGGGCGGCGCGCAAAAAATCGAGCTGGCGAAAGAGGCTATCGTCCGCTCGGTGCAGCTGCTCAGCCCGGTCGACAAAGTAGGCGTGATCGCTTTCGACGAGTCAGCCCAATGGGTCGTGTCCATCACCCCGCTCGACGATCCCGGCCTGGTCGTCAACCGCGTCGGCAGCATCCGCGCGGACGGGGGCACCGACATTTACGCGGGCGTGAAGGTCGCCGCCGACGTTTTGCCCGACGACGACTCGACGCTCCGGCACATCGTCTTGCTTACCGACGGCATGTCCGACCGCACGGGCATCCCCGAACTTGTCACCCGCTTGAACCAGGATTATGGCATCACGCTCTCCGCGGTGGCGGTGGGGACCGACGCCGACACGCAGCTGCTGCAATTGCTGGCGCAGAATGGGAGCGGCGCGTACCATCTCGCCGCCGACCCCTCGACCATCCCCTCCATCTTTGCCGAAGAAGTCTCGCTGGCCACGCGCTCGTACATTATCGAGGAGGAATTCTTCCCGGAGCAGATCAGCCCCAGCCCCATCCTGGCCGGCATCACCAGCGCGCCCGCCCTGCTCGGCTACGTCGGGACGACGGCGAAAGACTCGGCGCAGACGATTTTGATCTCCAGCCAGAAGGACCCCATCCTCGCCGCCTGGCAGTACGGCCTGGGCAAGGCGGTGGCGTGGACTTCGGACGCGACCGGGCGATGGGCGAAGCGCTGGGTGAGTTGGGATCAGTACGCGCGCTTTTGGGCGCAGGTGGTGCGCTTTACCATCGGCGAGGGGGCGCATTCCAACGTCACAGCGCGCGTCACCCGGCAGGGTGAGCGCGCGGCGATCACCGTGGAGGCGCAGTCCGAAAGCGGCGCGTATCTCAACGGCCTGGAGATGCAGGTGAGCGTCGTCGCGCCCGACGGCAGCGCGCAGACGACGACTCTCCGGCAAGTCGCGCCGGGCCGTTACGCCGGGACGTTCGAACTGACGGCGGAAGGCGCCTATCTGATCCGCATGGCCGGGACTGACCCGGCGCAGACCGGCGGCCCAGAGGCGGCTATCGCGGAGACGGCCGGCTGGGTGCTGTCGTATTCACCGGAGTACCAGACGCTAGCGGCCGACCCGAGCTTTCTCGCGCGCCTGGCCGCGCTCACGGGCGGCGCGGTGGTGGGGGATGATCTGAGTGTGATCTACAAGCACGATTTGCAGGCGCCCTCGCGCCCCTCGCAGCCGGTCTGGCCGATCCTGCTGACGCTGGCGGCCAGCCTGCTCCCGCTCGACATCGCCGTGCGGCGGTTAGTCGTAACGCGCTACGACGTGCAGCGCGCCTGGCAGAGAGCCAGAGGCTGGTGGGCGCTGCACGCGCCGGCCGCCGCGCCAGTGCCGCCGCAGCGCGCCGAACAATTGTCGTCGTTGTTTAAAGCCAAAGACCGCGCGGGAGAGGCCACCACGCCGCCGACTGTGACTTCCTTCAGTTCCCCCAGTTCCGCCAGTTCGCGCGAAGACGCGAAAACGCCGCCGCCGATTGTGACCCGGCCAGATGGCGTCGACAAGAAAAAGTCCCCCGCGCCGCCGCCTCAACCTGCCGGCTCGACCCGCGTGGCGGCCGCGCTGCTGGCGAAGAAGCGGGCGAGGGAGAAGAAGGAGTAAAACGTAATGCGTAATGCGTAAGGAGTAAAACGCAACTACATTACTCCTTACTGTTTACTTATTACGTCTTACGCCTCAAACACCCCTCGCACAATCTTCGCCAATACGCCCAATCCTTTCTCTACATCTCGCGTCTCGATGTATTCGTCCGGCCGGTGGGCGTGGCCGCCGCGCGCCAGGCCCACGCAGATGCACGGCAGGCCGCGGCTCAGCGGGATGTTGGCGTCGGTGGAGCTGGCCTCGAGCGTCGGCGTGAGGCCGGCCTCTTCGAGCGACTGCCGGGCGAGCTGCACTAACGGGTGTGTGGCGGGGATGGCGCCGGAGGGTCGGTCGCCGATGACGCGGGTTTCCATCCGCACGCCCTGGCCTTCAAACGCGGCGGCCAGCTGCTCCACCCGTGCCGCCAGCGCGGCAAGCGTGGCCGGGTCTTCCGACCGCAGGTCGAGGTCGAGCGCGGCCTCGCGGGCGATGGTGTTGATAGAAGTGCCGCCCGAGATCGTCCCGATGTTGAAAGTCGTCTTCGGCGACGACGGCACGACCAGGTCGGTGATGCGCGCGGCGAAGCGGACCAGCGTGTGAATGGCTGAGGGCTGCCCGAAGTGCAGGTAACTGTGCCCACCTGCGGCACGTGCGGTGAACCGGTAGCGCCGCACGCCGATGCCGGCGTGGTAAATATGCCCCAGCGCCATGCCCTCCAGCACGATGGTGGCCCGCACTTTCTCGCCCAGCCGGGCCACGACCTGCCGCATCCCGCGCAGGTCGCCCAGCCCCTCTTCGCCTACGTTTGCGACAAGGTAGAGGTCGCCTGGCAGCGTTTCACCGTCGAGCGCCCAGACCAGCCCCAGCAATCCGGCGACGCCCAGCGCGTTATCGCCGATGCCCGGCCCGGCGATCCGGTCAGGCTCGCGTTTCAAGTCGAGGGGCGTGTCCGGCGGGAAAACAGTGTCCAGGTGGGCGGTGATAAGGAGGGGGCGGATGTCCGGCGCGGAAACGGAGGGCGCGCTCCCGCCCGGCCGGCGCCCATACACGTTGCCCAGGTCGTCCATGTCGACGTCGGCGAGGCCGGCGGCGCGGAATTGCTCGCGGACAAATCCGGCGCGGGCGCGTTCTTCAAACGTCGGCGCCGGGATCTGCTGAATGGCGCAGGCGAGGTCGAGCACACGGTTAACAAGCGGGAGAGTCATTTGTCGGTGGAAGGTAACTGTTCAGGCCAAGCAGCAGGGAACGCTGATTTCGCTGAAAAGACGCTGATGCCGCTGATTTTCTTTCCCTTCGACTTCGCTCAGGACAGGCTTGAATCATACCAACCCTTGCGGGCGATGCGAGGGTTAGCGAAGCGCTATCAGCGATTGAATCATCATTGAATCATCAGCGACAATCAGCCTAATCAGCGTGATCAGCGTTCAAAAGAATGGTGGACCGGCTAGACTCGCCTGTTGACTACATCGGCCGCACAGCATCACGTAGGGCGTGCAGGCGAGCCTGGACGAGGGCCGGGCTGCTGTCGAGCGCGTACATGGCGCCGACGCCCTCGATGACAAAGGAGGCCGATACCGCGCCCCGCAGCGCCGCTTCGAGCGGGTCTTGCGTCTGCGCCAGGCCGGTCAGGAACCCGCCGCAATAGGCGTCGCCGGCGCCGGTGACATCTTTAACTTTGGCCGGATACGCCGGGACGTGCCATCTGCGCCTGGCCTCGGCGTCGTACAGGTATTGCCCGCGCGCGCCCAGCTTGAGCACGACGATCTTTGCGCCCATCGCGCCGAAGGCTTCGGCGGCCGGCCACAAGTCGTCGAGCGATTCGCGGAAGAAGGCGCGCGCCTCCACCTCCGAAGGCAAAAAGGCGTCGAGGCCGTGCACCAGCCGCCTGACGTCGTCGGCGTAGGAGGGCTGCATGTAACGGATGGACGGATCACAGGTGATGCAGCGCACGCCGTGGCGGCGCAGTGTGACCGGGAAGGTGTGATGGACGACGAAATCGTAGGGGGCGAGATGATAGCCGCGCGCGTGCCGGTAACTCGGCGGCAGATCGGCGGGGCGCGCGGCCAGCGGGCCGAACTGCTTGCGGTCATTCTGGCCCTCGGTCGAAGTTTTGTAGTCGGCGAGTTCCGGCGGCAGGGGCTGGCCGAGGCGGGCGAAATGCGCGGCCGGGTCGGTGTCGGCGCGTTCTTCGAGTGAGAGATAAGCGTAAAACGTGCGCGTGTCCTGCGGGCCAGGGAGGATTTTGACGCCGCGCGTGTCAATGCCGCGCGCCTCGACCCTCTCCAGCCATTCGCGCGGGTAATTCTCGCCGACGCGCGAGACGATGCCGATTTGCTCGGCCCACAGACGCGCGCCGACCGCCGCGTATAAAGCGTTGCCCCCGATTTTGTGCAGGTGGGTTTCGCCGGCGGGTGTGATGAAAAAGTCTTCACGCATCCCGCCGACGATCGCGTACTCGACTGGTGAACGTGGCATAGGGCGGGGGGATTGTAATCGAGAGGCGCAGAATGTCAAAAGCGGCGTCAATTCTTAAAAGGCCGTTTCCGCCGCTCTTGCGCATCCTCCCGACTTTCGTTATAATCTTCAATATCGTCATTCGGGGCGGGCGGAGTAAATGACTCGCACTGCTTATTCCGCGCGGCCTTTAATTTTGCAAGGACAACTCCAGTGGCTACCGCAAAAATCTTATTGCTAGAAAGTGAGCGCACGACAGCGCCATCGTTTGCGCCCGCTTTAGAGAAGCGGGGCTACGCCGTGACGATTGAGCACGACGCGCAGGCGGCGGCGAAGCGTACGCAAGCCCTTGTGCCCGATGTAGTGGTCCTCGACGCCGCCTCGCTCAAGACCAGCGGCGCGCGTATCTGCCGCCGCATCCGCGCCTCGCTGAACGGCACGCCCATCCTGTTGATCGCCGACCAGAAGAGCGTGCCGGATCCGAATGCGGGCGCGAGCGTCGTCTTGACGCTGCCGTTCACGCCGCGCAAGCTGCTCAACAGCGTCGCGCGCCTGCTGCCCGGCGACGACAGCGCCGCGCTGCAGGTCGGGCCAATCAAGCTCAACCTGGCGCAGCGCAGGATCAGCTGCGGCGGGCGCGAGGAGCGCGTGACGCCCAAGCAGGCCAAACTGCTCGAGATGTTCCTGCGCGCCCCGGGGCAGTTATTGACGCGCAAGGCCATCATCAAGCACGTGTGGGACACAGACTACACGGGCGACACGCGCACGCTCGACGTGCACGTCAGCTGGCTGCGCGGCGTCATCGAGCCGAACCCGCGCAAGCCCCGCTATCTCAAGACGGTGCGCGGGCAGGGCTACCGGCTGGATCTGCCGGGCTGACGAGTGAATATCAAACCGCCGGGCAAGTGGCCCGGCGGTTCTTTT
>DAOTXG010000678.1:0-16707 GCA_034435515.1 Anaerolineales bacterium | reverse complement strand
GACGGGAAATCGGTGCGCTACATCCGCAGCACGTTCGTGCCCGGCGAGGCGCGCTGCATGTGCCTGTTCGCGGCCTCCGACGCCGAAACTGTGGAGGCGGTGAACAAGGCAGCGCAACTGCCGTTCACTCGCATCGTCGAAGCGCTCGACCTCACGCCGTAAGAAGTGAGGCGCGGGGAGCAGCGGACGACCTGGCGTTGTCCGCTGCCCCACTATTTCTGCTGAGTCTCGCGTTACGCGGTTTGGATGGCGGCTGTGGGGACTGTGGACTGATTTATAATCTATAGCATGACCAAACGGCGGAACAAAGCACAACGCACCGGGCCGACGGCTGCCTCCCGTGGCCGCATCCCTAGCGCACCCACTTTCTTTCGTATCTCCATTGCCACGACCGGCGCAGCCAATGCGATTGACAAGGCCACCACCCTGCTTGCGCCTATGCTCTGGTTGCGAGATAGAAAGAGCATCGAGCAAATCAAGCAAGCCAAAACCGTAGAGGCATTGCTCGACCTGGCTCCCACTGCCACAGGCGTTGCCGAGTCGGCCTGGCGCGATCGCGTCAGCCGCCTGGGGGTGGGTTATGCGCCCCTCATGGCTGAACGCTTGAAGGCCACCCGTGACCTCACAGACGAAAACGAGCGCGACGTTGCCCGCGAACGTCTGATCGCTGCTCTGCGTTGGCAAGGCGCAGCGGGGGCACAAGCGCTGCAAGCGTGTATGGACGACTTGAACGATTATGGGAGGAGCCTGGCGTGTGTGGCGATGGGGCTGATCCGCGATCCGTCGAGTGGTGACGCGATTTGGCGTTTTTACGAGAAGGTGAAGCGCAGATCCGACACGCACTTCGTGGGCGCGCTGTGGGGGCTGATAGACCTGAAAGACCCGCGTGCTGGCGCAGCCCTGGCTGAGCTGCTAAACGCAGGCCGGATGTTTTACGAATTGTACGGCTTCCTCTCACTGGCCGGGGATGCGCGGAGTGTGGCTCTGCTATTCAATGCGCTCTTTCGCGCGGCCGGGAGAAAAGAAGAGGCCGACGATCCGTATATGGCCTTGATCGGGATCGCTCAACGCATTGGCCGGGAGGCATTGTTAGCAGAAATGGAAAAGTTTGAAAAGTCTGCGCCGCCCGCGTCCTCACCAGAGCAACGGGAAGCCCTCGCCGACCGCATCTTAAGTTACCCGCGCAGTTCGCTCGAAGAGTATTTTCAATTGTTCTATCGTGGTCTGACACCAAAAGATGTAACCAGGGCACTGTCACGAGCATGACATTTGGCAGACCTGCGGATTTAGTTGTAGCCATCCTCAAAAGTTCTCTCCCCCGCCCGGATCGGCGCCTTCAGCCGGTTCTCACGCCGCGTCAGGGGCATGACCACATTTCGTTCTCGCTTCGCAGACCAGCACACGAGCGCCAGGCCAGTTCCGACCGCTACAGCATTTCCTTGACAAGACGGGCGCGCTGCTGGTGCCCCATCACGCCATCTTCATCCCGCATCTGGATCAGCCTTCGGCGGTGTTCGACGTGTCCGTGGACGACCAGGCCGAGCCGCTCGCGCAACCTTGATCGGCAAGACCGGTCCCATCGGGACAGGCCGCGACTGTGGTATAATCTTGACTGTCAAATAACGAGATTTGTGTGGTCTGCGGCCGCCAAACCTTTTATGGGATGGCGGCCCTTTCTGTTTGCCGGCCCAGCCGGAGCGAGGAGCGCTAAAATGGAAGTCAAACTGCATGTAGGAAACCTGGCCTATGCGACCACGGAAGATGATCTGCGCACATTGTTTGCTCAGGCCGGAAACGTCGCCGCGGTGGACCTGATTAAAGACCGGGTCAGCGGCCAGTCCAAAGGCTTTGCTTTCGTGACCATGAGCACGCAAAGCGAGGCCCAGAAGGCGATCAGCATGTTAAATGCCTTTTCCATCCACGACCGAGAGTTGAAGGTGAGCGTGGCCAAACCCCGGGAGGACCGCAACAACTTTGGCAGCCGCTATGGCGCTTTCGGCAACAGCGGTAGCAGTCGCCCGCGCGGTCATGGTCGGCGGGGCGGCAGCCGTCGCTATTAGACAGGTCGCCGCGGCTATCAAGCCTTCACCCTTTTCGGGAGAATGCGATGCCTTTCCAAATTGACGACCGGGTCGTATATCCTGCTTGCGGCGTCGGCCGCATCGCCGCGCTCGTAACGAAACGCTTCTTCGAAGCCGAGGCGCGCCTGTACTATGAAGTCGTTATCCAGAGGAGCACCGTGTGGGTTCCGGTGGACGCCGGCGCAACCAGCGGGCTGCGTCTGCTGACGTCCAGGGATGAACTGGCGCGTTACCGCGGCGTCTTGAGGAGCTGCCCCGTGCCCCTGACCCCGGATCCCCGCCAGCGGCGTCTGGACCTCCTCGGCCAACTGAGGGCCGGTTCGCTGCAGAACCTGTGTGAGATTGTCCGAGACCTGACTGCGCGTGGCTGGCGCAAGGTGCTGGGCGAGGCCGACAAGGCCACGCTCCGCAGGGCGCGGGAAGGGTTGTGCCAGGAGTGGGCGGCCGCGGACGGGGTGTCGGTTGTGCAGGCGACTGAAGAGGTAGATGCGTTGCTCTTAGAGGGCCGACAGGCTTACCAGGCATAAGCCGGTCTCATTCTTTTCGGAGTTGGGCGGAGGCGGTCACTAAGCAGGTCGCCGAACGTCTTCCCTGCTTTTCGCTCCCGCCGGATTTGCGCGAAGCGTCCGGCGGCCCCCAGGCGGCGGATTACAAATCCGCCGCGAGCAGGAAAATGTGGTAAGAACTTTCGGACAGCTACTTAGCAGAACCGCCTCTTTGCGTTAATTGGCCAGAAGGCAACAAAACTAAAACGGGGAGTAGTGGTTGCCTGGAAGGAGATGTTCGTCATGGAACACGGCTCAAACAATTCAACCATCAATCGCATTGCGTTCATCGGGAACTACCTGCCGCGCCAGTGCGGCATCGCCACGTTCACCACCGACTTGTGCGAGGCGATCGCTACAGAATACACGGGCGTCACATGCATCGCCCTGCCGGTTAACGACCTCGAGGCCGGTTACGCCTATCCGGCCCGTGTCCGATTTGAACTGACGGAGAAAGATATCGACTCTTATCGCCGCGCGGCCGACTTCCTGAATATCAACAACGTGGACCTCGTGTGCCTGCAACACGAATATGGCATTTTCGGCGGGCGGGCGGGCAGTCACATCCTGGCCCTCTTACGTGAGCTGCGCATGCCCATCGTCACCACCCTGCACACCATTCTGCACGATCCCGACCCGGATCAGCGCCGGGTGTTGGAAGAAATCGCGGCCCTATCAGATCGGTTGGTCGTCATGAGTGAGCGCGGCGCGGAATTCCTGCAAGAGGTCTATCACGTGCTGCCGGAGAAGATTGATCTGATCCCACACGGCATCCCCGACGTGCCCTTTGTCGACCCGAGTTTCCACAAAGACCTGTTTGGCGTCGAGGGCAAAATCGTCCTGCTCAGCTTTGGCTTGCTCTCGGCGAACAAAGGGATCGAAAACGTCATCGCCGCCCTGCCCGCCATTTTGGCCCGGCATCCGAACGTGGTCTACATCATCCTCGGCGCGACGCACCCGCATGTCAAACGGCGTGACGGCGAAACCTACCGCTTGTCCTTGCAATGGCTGGCGCAGGAGAAAGGCGTGGAAGGTCAGGTGATCTTCTACAACCGCTTTGTCAGTTTGGAGGAGCTCGTCGAGTTCATCGGCGCGGCGGATATTTACCTCACGCCGTATCTGAATCAGGCGCAGATCACTTCCGGCACCCTGGCCTACACGCTGGGGGCGGGCAAGGCCGTGATTTCGACGCCCTATTGGTATGCGGAAGAGATGCTGGCCGAAGACCGCGGAGCGCTGGTGCCGTTCCATGATCCGGCGGCATTGGCCGAGCAAGTGATTGACCTGTTGGACAACGAGGCCCAGCGCCACGCTATGCGCAAGCGGGCCTATCTGTTTGGGCGGGCGATGATCTGGCCGCAGGTAGCGCGACGTTATATGGACAGTTTTGAACGCGCCCGAGCCGAACGCCGACATTTCACCCCGCCCGCTCTGGTGGTCAAACCCCTCGACAAACGTCCGGGTGAACTGCCCCCGCTCAAACTCGATCACCTGCGCCACATGACGGACGAGACGGGCATGCTGCAACACGCCATTTTCACGGTGCCCAACTACCGCGAGGGCTACACCACCGACGACAACGCCCGCGCACTGATGGTGAGCGCTCTGTTGGAGGCGCTGGGCCACGGCGAGGCCTTCGACCTGGCTTCCCGATATCTCGCCTTCATCTGGTACGCCTTCAATACGGAGACCGGGCGCTTTCGCAACTTTATGGATTACCAGCGCCATTGGCTGGAAGATGGCGGTTCCGACGACAGCCACGGCCGCGCGCTGTGGGCGTTGGGGACGGTGTTGGGCCGCTCGAATACGCCGACCCTCCACAGCATGGCGGGCCGGGTGTTCGAGCAGGCCTTACCGGCCATTCTCGACACGACCAGCCCCCGCGCCTGGGCCTTCGCGCTCATCGGCATCCATGAGTATCTCCAGCGATTTGACGGCGACCGTCGGGCCAGTCAGGTGCGGGAGGAATTAGCCGGGCGGCTGCTGGCGTTGTATCAAAGCCACCGCTCGGACGACTGGCGCTGGTACGAAGACGAGCTGACCTATTGCAACGCCGCGCTGCCGCATGCCCTGCTCATGTGCGGCCAATCCATACCGAATAGCGCCATGACCGAAGCCGGGCTGGAGTCGCTCCGTTGGCTGGCTGACTTGCAGCGTGCTGATGCAGTGAATGGGGGTCATTTTGTGCCCATCGGCTCCAACGGCTTCCATCAGCGGGGCGGTGAGCGGGCCCGGTTCGATCAACAGCCGGTGGCGGCGCAAGCCATGGTCTCCGCCTGCCTCGAAGCCTACCGGCTCACGAGCGACAAGCGCTGGCGCAAGGAAGCCCGCCGCGCCTTCGAGTGGTTTCTCGGGCGCAACGATCTGCACCTGCCCATCTACGATCCGACGACGGGCGGATGTCGAGACGGTCTGCATCCTGACCGCCCGAACGAGAATCAGGGCGCGGAGTCTATGCTCGCTTTTCTACAAGCCTTGCTGGAACTGCGCCTGGCTGAGAATGCCCTCCTCTCCATAGAAACCCGATCGCGCTGAACGCTCACCACCACTACCGCATTTCCTTCACGACCTCATCCAATGTCCTGACCTGCGCCCGCGCCTGAGCCGCTTCGATCTGTAGCGGCGTCAGTTGCGCCTCCAGTTCCGCCGCGATATGCCAGGGATGCCCAAGCCGTCGCGCCTCGGCCAGGCTGTCCAGCAGCAACCGTCGGGCCGCAGCCGCGTCGCCGGTCACGAGCGCAAGGATGCCCCAACTGGTGTGCACGTGATACAGCACTCTTGGGTCGTCGTGCGGACGAGCGAGCGCCAGGCTTTCCTGCAACCAGGCCACAGCCCGCTCGGCTTTCCCGACTCGGAACGCGAACCAACCCAGCTGGCCAAGCAAATGCGCGAAGGCGCTGACCTGCTCTGGCGCGATAAGCGAGGCCGGCGCGCCAGCCTGGCGCAGTTCGTCCACCGCCTGCCCGAACATGGCCTCTACTTCGCGGAGCGTGTTGCGCACCTCGTGAAACCAATGCAGGCAGGGCAGCATCTGGTCCAATTGAACAAGACGTTGTCCTTCGACTGCCCACCCCCAGGCCGCGCGCAGGTTGTCAATCTCGGCGCTCAATTCGGCGGCGACGGTGGGCTGCTGCGCGCTCTTTAGAAGCATCTCGCTCTCGACAAGCAAGCGGGTTGCTGGGGATTCTTCCTGGTCGAGAAAGGCACGGAGGACGCCGCCCGGCACACGATTGAGGTGTTTCTATATCAGGATGGGAGTTCGTGAATGAAGGCGGCTTGCTAACAAAGACCGCCCATGGACTGACGTGGGAAAAAGAAATGCGGTGATTTTATACACCGCATTTCTAGTGCTGAGCCGAGAGTCCGGGTAGGCTTTGCGCAGCCAGAGGACCGAATGGTAGTCAAGGCAACGTGCTCTCTCGGTCTAGCCCCGCTTCGCCAGCTTGTTGATTTGCTTAATCTCAGCGATGATCTTGGTTACGACTTCCTCTTCTGGCAACTGGGTTTCCGTGTTTAAGAAGCGGCGGCGCAGCTGTTGTTGTTGCTGCTGTTGTTGCTGCTGCTGCTGTTGCTCCGAATCTGCCCTTAGCCCGGCGGCCATCAGCGTGGTGAGATCCGTGAGTTCGGGCGGCTGAAAACTCAAAACGGGCGCAGGGTCCGGTTGAGGGCGTGGTCTTGCCGCAGGAGTTTCGCTTGTCATAGTTATATCACCTCCTTTCCTTTTGAGGTGGTTCCCTAACTCTCAGCCTCCGTTGAGGCGACGGCAAATCCTCTTCGGATCAGTTCTTTAATAAAGCCAGCGGTGACGTCATAAGCCCTGTCTGAGTCGAGGGTATATTGCGCTGCCACCTGCCGGCTTATTTCACGCAACGGAATAGTCTGAAGAATCAGCCGCCAAATGAACGTCGCCGTCGGATTCAGCCGGACATATTGGTCGCTCAGCAAATCAGCCAGGATCACTTCGTCGTCAACTTCGATAGCCCTCACGCCCAATAAGGGTTGGATCAGGTTGTGGGGCCTCAGTTCGATCTCGACGGCTTGTTGCTCAACTGGAGAGGCGTTGCTGTCGGCGTCGGGTTGGCGTTCGGGCGGCATAGAAGCGCGGGGCGCCGCGTCTGTGAGCGACGTGTCCGCTTCCGCTCGCGCTTCGCCGGCTTGAGCCACCGCCCTGGCTGGCGCTGCTTGCTGCTTCTCTCCCATGCTTCTTGCTCCTCACTGCGCTATCCGCTCATCTGATGCTTGAGCTGGAACCGTTGCACGTCTTCCTGGAGAAGTGCAAACAGGCGCTTGCCTCTGAGCGTGAAATGGCTCGCCGACCCGAGCTCGGGCAGAGCCTGGATCAGGCCGGCTAAGATGTGCGCCATGCGCTCGCTCGCTCTTTTCCGATCCGTCTCCGATCGATGACCAACTCGCTCGAAGTAATGAACCAACAACAAATAGATGTAAAAGGCGTGGAAGTAGCCGTACAGATCCCTTTCGGCACCGGACCACGGCAAGGTGTATCTTCCGCCAGACGGATTCAGGATCAGAGGGTCAAGCTCCATGACATTATAGAGGATCTGGTGACCGTACTCATGGATGAGCGACTCTTCCAGTTCGAGTAAAGAACCGTCCCCGGCCGACAGCAAGATGACGCCGGCGTAACGATCGGCGGAGCAGCTCCGGAAGTCTGCCTCAGGCAAATGGATAATCATTCTCACGAACCTGGCAAAATCCTGATAGGCTGGCAGCCACGTCTCGTGTATGCGGTCCAGCGCCGCGTCGGCTGCCTCAAGAAAAAGCTGAAGGCTGTAGGCTGTTTTCGCTTCGAGTTGTGGCTGAGCGTCTTTTGCGGGGAAGTTATAGCTTGGAGGTATAGCCGTCGCGAGGAGGGGATCCACCGTGTAACGAGCGACCTTAATAGACGTTCCCTCGACGCTCAATATCGTTGAGTCGCTGCCCTCCACCCGAAACTCGCCGAGAATTCGCGCCAGTTCGGCCAACTGACGATGCAAGTCCTCCCGTCGGGCGGCCGCCTCGTTTGAGGCGCGGCCTGCCAACCGAAGGCTTTGCTTCAACCAAATACGAAAGGGCGGATATTCCGTGATCCGTCGTCTTTCCTTAGCCGACATTCGCAAATAGGCTGTGAGGCTATCGGCCAAGCCTGATTCGATATAAAGTTCAGGTTCCTTTTCAGACAGTTTCAAGCCCAATCCCAAGAGCGTGGCCTGGCGTACTTTCCAGACCTCCTCCACCAGAATGTCAGTTCGCGAGGGCTGATCAAAGGGCAGGAAGGTAGCGCCCTCCCAAAAACTGGCAAAGCCTTGCCGCGTTTCGCGATTGGCCTGATTCGTCTCGCGCTGAAGCCCGACGGGGGATGTCATAGCCATTACTTCCTTACACGGAGATAATGATTTAGTGTACAGTCTAAGACTAAAAATCAGATTGTCAACAGAGAATTCCTCGCCCTCACGCTCAACTCATTCTCTCATTCAAGGCCGACCTGGCCTTGTTCCCTTCTTTATGTTACTGCTGGATGGACAGATCGCCGGGAACGCCCTACCTTGTGATTGCCTTCGCTCTGCATTATCATTCACCCACTTATCCCACCGCCCTTACAGACCGTTCCATGCCCCTCAACCCTCAGAACCCGCTCGTCGTCCAGTCTGACCGCACCGTCCTGTTGGAAGTCCAGAACGATTTTTACGAGGAAGCCCGCGATGCGCTGGCCCGCTTTGCGGAACTGGAAAAAAGCCCGGAGTATCTGCACACCTACCGCATTACACCGCTCTCGTTGTGGAACGCGGCGGCGGCGGGGCTGACCGCCCCCGAAATCCTCGACTCGCTGGAGCGTTACGCCAAATACGACGTACCCGGCAACGTCCGCGCCGAAATCGCCGAGCAGGTCTCGCGCTATGGGCGCATCCGGCTGACGCGGCGGGACGGCGACCCGGCGGCCGGCGCCGGGCCCTGCCTGGCGCTCGAATCGCGCGACGCGGCCCTCATCGCCGAAATCGCGCGCCACAAGGCCATCGTCCCCCTCATCCAATCCCAACCTGACGCGCACACCCTGCTGGCTGACCTGGCGCATCGCGGGCGATTGAAGCAGGCGCTGGTGGGCATCGGCTATCCCGCGCAAGACGAGGCCGGCTACACCGACGGGCGCTACGTGCCGATCCAGTTGCGCAATCCCGCGTTGAGCGGCGAGCCGTTCGCGCTGCGCCACTATCAGCAGGGCGCGGCGCAAGTCTTTCATGCCGGCGGGGCGGCCAGCGGCGGGAGCGGGGTCATCGTCCTGCCGTGCGGCGCGGGCAAGACGATGGTGGGCATGGGTGTGATGACGGCGCTGCAAACGGCGACGCTCATCCTCACGCCCTCGACCGTGGCCGCGCGCCAGTGGATTCACGAACTGCTGGACAAGACCACGCTGACCGAGGCGCAGGTCGGCGAATACACCGGGCTGGAAAAAGAAATCCGCCCGGTCACCATCGCCACGTATCAAATCCTCACCTATCGCTCCCGCAAATCCAACGCCCACCCTCACTTCGCGCTCTTCGACCGCGAGGATTGGGGCCTCATCGTCTACGACGAGGTGCACCTCCTGCCTGCGCCTGTGTTCCGCATCACGGCGGACTTGCAGGCTCGCCGTCGGCTGGGCCTCACCGCCACGCTGGTGCGCGAGGACAGCCACGAGAAAGACGTGTTCTCGCTCATCGGCCCCAAGAAGTACGACGTGCCGTGGAAGGTGCTGGAGAAGCAGGGGTGGATCGCCACCGCCGAGTGCCACGAGATCCGCCTGAACCTGCCCGACGACTTGCGGATGGAGTACGCCCTCACCGACGAGCGCGAGAAATACCGCTTCGCCGCCGAGAACCCGGCCAAACTGCGCGTGCTGGATCAACTCCTCGCCAAACACCGCCACGATAACGTGCTCGTCATCGGCCAGTATCTCGGCCAATTGGAAAAAATCGCGGCGCGCGTCCAGGCCCCGCTCATCACCGGCGAGACCAAAGTCGCCGAGCGCGAAAAGTTGTTCTCCGCCTTTCGTAACGGCGAGACGACGCGGCTCTTCGTCTCCAAAGTGGCGAATTTTTCCATTGATCTGCCGGACGCCAACGTGCTCATTCAACTTTCAGGCTCGTTTGGCTCGCGGCAGGAGGAGGCCCAGCGCCTGGGGCGCATCCTCCGGCCCAAGCGCAACGGCCTGCTCGCGCACTTCTACTCGATCGTCACCCGCGACACGCGCGACCAGGAATTCGCCGCCAACCGGCAGTTGTTCCTCACCGAGCAGGGCTATCACTACGACATCCTCTACGAGCACGAGGTGGCCGACTTCATGCCCGCGACCCTGGCCGTCGAGGCCCGCCCCGCGCGCCCGCCGCACGTGCCCGCGCTGCCGCCGGGGTCCACGGACGCCGCGCTTGCGTAGCGCGCAGCGCGGCGCAAAGATCGAACGGAGGGAACGAAACCTGCATGAGTGAACCCCCTCGCCTCACCGACTCCACAGTCCGCGAACTCGCGGGGGCGGCCCGCTACCAGCGCGCGCTCGCCGACCTGTCTTCCGGCAAGGTTGTAGAGCGCCGCCTGTACACCAACGGCGTCGCCAGCGGCAAATGGAACGCCGCGCCGGATGCGCCGCTGGCGGTTGTGACGAACACGGCCACGGAATTGGGCTTTGACTGCACCTGCCTGAATTCCATCCTGGAGGGCATCTGCGCTCACGGCGCAGCCCTGGCCCTGGCCCTGGCGCGCGAGCCGCAAACCTTCATGCGCATGAATTACCCCGCCGACGTCGACGAGTTGCTCGACGAGTACGAGGCGCTCCACGGAACGTACGACGACGTCGAAGAATTCGTGGATGCCCTCACCCGCGAAGAAGAAGCCGAGGCGATGGGGATGGGTTACGCGCCTCGGCCCAGCGGCCCCGCCTCCGCCGCTCCCCCCGCGGTCGAGCACATCTCGTCCACGCTCACCCTGCAACTCCCTCACCTGCGGGACGAATACCGCGCCCTGCTCAATCACCTGAACCTGAATCAACTGCGCGAAGTTGCTCGCCGACGCGGCGTGAAACTCGGCGGCGCCAAGCGCGAGCCGATCATCGAAACCCTGGCCGAGGCGCTGGGCCGGCCGCCAGCCGTCGCCGAAGCCTGGGGCGCGCTCTCCGCCCCGGCCCGGCTCGCGTTGGGCCTCATCCCGTTTCTCAATTCGGCGATGGGGGTGTCTCCCCAGCACCTCCAGCAGGTTTTGCAATCCGTCAACTCCAAAGCCGCCCATCAATTAGACGGCGCGCTGGAAGAACTGAAGAACGTGGGGCTGGTCTTCGACCGTTTCAATTACTTGCTGATTCCGCCGGGCCTGCATTACCTCTTCCCGCCGGACCCGGAACTGGTGCGGCCCCTGAGCGACGCGCGTCACCTGCGCGAGGCCAACGCGCCCGGCCCGCTCGAGTTCGCACAATTCATGCTCCGGCTGTTACTCGCGCTCAAAGCGGAGGGCGCGCACCTGCGCCTCCACGCCCCCGAACCGCATCCCCTGCAAACCCAGATGCCCGAAATCAAGGCGTGGCCCTTCGCGCCCGCCGAACTGGACGCCCTCCACCGTGACCGCAATCTGTATAACGCGCTCTACACCCGCGCGTTCACCGTCCCGCCCGCGCCGCCCCTCTTGACCGACGAGTCGTCCAAAGCGCTGCGCCGCGCGCTGGAGGCCTCCCCGGAGCAGATCGAGTTCGGATTGCGCCTGCTCGCCAAAATGGGCCTCCTGGCCCTGGCGCCCGGCCAGCCGCCCGCCGTGCGCGAAGAAGGTTTCGCGCAATACCTCGGCCATCACCCGGTGGAGCACCTCGCGCCGCTGTTCAATGCCTGGATGAATTTGCGCGACTGGTCAGAACTAGATTGGCTGAGCGCGCGGCAACCCGCCCTGCGTCTCCGGCGGCAGGGCCTGCCTGGCATGACTTACGCGCAACTCCTCGCCGCGCTCTCCTCCGCCCGCCTGTATTTGATTCATCACGCTCGCCGCGCTCCTCCTGGAGAATGGATTGACCTCGACGCGTTTGTGGCCCGCGCCCGCACGCTCAACCTCCTGCAGGCCGTGTGGCAGATGCCGCCGGGCGTCTCGCTGGAGTTAAATAACCGTGCGCTCAATCTCGCCAACGCCGAAGGCTGGCGCTCGTTCTACGGCCCGTTCGTGGAAACCGTCCTGACCGGCCCCTTGCATTGGATGGGCCTCGTGGATTTGGGTTACCGCAAGGACCGACTGGCCGCCTTCCGTCTCACCGACCTGGGCGCGTTCATGTTGTACCAAAGAGAGACGTACACCGCGCCCCCGGTCACGATAGCCGGGCGCGCGCTCACCTACGCGCCCGACGGCGCGCTCCACCTTCAGCCCGCCGCCGCCGACGCGCGCCTCCTGGGCCTGCTCTCGCTCATGGGCGAAGTGCGCGCCGGCCCCAACGGTGCGCTCGTCTACCGCGTGACGGTGGAGGGCGCGGCGCGCGCGTTCGAGTCGGGCGGCGACCCGGACAAAATCATCGCCCTGCTGGAAAAGGCCGCCGGCGCGCCGCCCCCCGCCTCGCTCACGCAAATGCTCCGCCAGTGGTGGGAGCATTTCGGCGACGTGCATCTCTATCGCGACCTCGCGCTGATGGAACTGGCCGACGACTACGTCCTGACCGAACTGCTCGCCTCGACCTCGCTCTCGCAATATCTGCTGTATCGCTTCAGCCCGCGTCTCGTCGCTCTGCGGCCGGAGGGGGTGGAGGCGCTGCGAGAGGAACTGGTCGGCAAAGGATACACGCCGAAAATAACCGATGGCGAATAGCGGATGGCACAGAGCGATCAGCCATCGGCAATACGCCATTTGCCGCGCGAAGCGGCCACACCATGCCCGACGACCTCAACTCCCTCCTCGACTCCTACACCAGCGGCGCGCTCACGGCGATGGCCTCCTTCCATGGCCTCGCCAAGAAAGGGCCCAAGGCCAAAGCGCTGACCATCGCCGAACTGTCCAAAGCGTTGGTGGAACGCGACCGCATCCTGCGCAACTGGCGTGATTTGTCCCAAGCCGAGCGCGCCACGGTAGAGGGCATCCTTCAGCGCGGCGGCGAGGCGCTGACCCGGACTCTGCGCGAGGCGCTGGCGCAGAGCGGTTTGATTGATAAAAAACAGCCCGACCGGCTCAACCTGTATTATCCCCAAAAGCCCGATCCCCGCGCCGCGAACTCGCGCCGCTTCGAAGACATCCTCGCGCGGCTCACTCTGCGCGGCCTGGTCTTCGCCGCCGACGACCCGTCCAACCCGTACCCCAACTCGCCCGCCTACGAGCCGCCCAAACGTGATTTTGATCGGCCCGCCAGCCGCGTCTTCATCCCGGAACCGATTCGGCGGCTCCTGCCGGCGCCGCCGCCCCTTGCCCCGGCCGCCGCTGTGCCCGTCAGCGTCGCCGCCGTGCAGGAAGGCTCAGCCCGCGCCTTTCAGCGCGATTTGTATCTCTACTGGAGTTTCGTCCGCGGCCAGCCACTCTCGCTCACCGCCAAAGACGAGCCGCACAAGTCGCTGCTGAAAGAAGTGAACGCCACCCTGCTGGTGCGCGCCGAACTGGGCAAAGGCGAGGGCGAGGTAGACCATCCGCGCTTGCGCTTTGTGCGCCTCCTGCTCGACGCGCTGGGCCTGTCCCGCATTCACGCCGACAACCGCGTGGCGGTCACGGACCAGGCTGATTTCTTCGCGCTGGCCCCGGCCGAGCGCGTGCGCCGGTGCTTCGAGGCGTGGCGCGACGGCCGCTTCTTCAACGAATTGCTGATGCTGCCGCGCCGTGTCCGGCCCATGCGCGTTGAGCCGGGTTTTCTCGCCGCCGGCGACGAGGTCATCGGCGCGCGCCGCACAGTGCTGGAATACGTCGAGGGCCTCGCCGCCGACGGAGATTGGATTGCGTTCGACGCCCTGCTCTCTCAAATCCGCGAACTCGACTACGAGTTCCTGTTCCGCCGTCCGCCCGCGCCGCCCTACGGTTACTCGTCGTATTACTACGTCCAGCATCCGTACACTGCCTCCACCAACCGCCTGGGTTTGGAATTCCCCGACATCACCAGCGACGACGACGGCTGGGATAAAGTGGAAACCGGCTTCATCCGGGGAGTGATCGTCGGGCCGCTGTATTGGATGGGGCTGGCCGACCTCGGCCGGGCGCGCGAGGCGAAGGGAGACGAGCCTCCGGCGGCCTTTCGCCTGACCCCGCTGGGGGAGTGGCTGTTGGGCCTCGGCCCTCAGCCCGACATCCCGGCGGAGGGTGGGCGCGTCATCGTCCAACCCAACCTGCACGTCATCGCCCTCGACCCGGTGAACGACGCGACGCTGGTGACTCTCGACCATTTCGCCGAGCGCCTGAGCGCGGAGCGCGCGGTCGAATATCGCCTGACGCGCGAGTCAGTCTACGCCGGACAGCAACAGGGATGGGACGTCGCGCGCCTCAAAGACTTTTTGCGCCAGCACACGGGCGCCGAACTGCCCGGCAACGTGGCGCGCACGCTCGACGAGTGGCAGGCGCAGCACGAGCGCATTGTCTTGCGCCCGCGCGTCACGCTGGCGCACGGCACGGTCAACGCGTTGGACGATTTGATGCGCGACCCGCAGACCGCGCCCCTCGTCGCCGCGCGGCCCGCACCGGAATTGATTCGACTGAAAAATACAGAGGCCATCCCGGTGGTGATGAAAGCCCTCGGCGCACAAGGCATCCTCCCCCTCCTCACCGAACGGCCGTCGGTCACGCCCAATTCGGTCGAGGCTTCCGAAAGCGGCGAAGTCCGGCTGCTCGCGCGCCGGCCCAGTCTCTATTTGCACGGGCATCTGGCCGCGTTGGCGGACCCGGCGGGCGAGGGGCGCTACCAGGTATCCGCGGCGACGGTGGCGCGGGCCGCGCGCGCGGGCTTCTCGGCCCCGGCGGCGATTGAGCGCCTGCAAGCCGTGCATCGCGGCCCGGTGCCGGAGGCGCTCGCCCGCCGCATCCGCGCGTGGGCCAAACATTACGGCGAGGCCGCGCTGGACGAAATCATCCTCCTGCAAGTGCGCGACGCCGCCACACTGGCCGAGTTGCTGGCGGACCCGGACATCGCGCCCCTGCTTCAGCCGTTCCGGCCCTCCTCCCAAAAGGCGCTCGCCCGCGTGCGCCCGGAAGACGCCGAGAAACTGCGCGCGCTGCTGGCCGAGCGCGGCGTTGACCTTGACGACACTTTGACGTGAAGAAAACAGGCGCAGAGGGAACTGGGGGAACTGAAGGAACTTCCTGAGTTGTCCCTATTCGTGGATAACGCCCGGGAGCACCTTCTCCCCGGCCCGGATCGGCACCTTCAGCCGGTTCTCGCGCGGCGTTAGGGGGCACGACCACATTTCGTTGTACGCACAGTACGGGTTATAAGCCAGGTTGAAATCTACGCGGAACTTGCCGCCGCCGAGCGGCTCGGGTTCGAGGTAGCGCCCGGCGCCGTAAGTCTCGCTCCCCGCCAGCGCATCCGCGAAGGGCAGAAAGAAGCCGTGCGGGCCGGCGTAGAGCGTCAGTTCGGCTTCCTGCCCATCCACGACGAACTTGAACTTGCCATACTTCTGATAGGTCTGCTCATTGCCCGTCGAGGTCTGCATCTGCACCGTCTCTTTCGGGTTGAACTCGACGACTTTCACTTCCAGCCGCAGCGCCGGGTTTTCGGGGAAGTAACTCAAGCCCTTAAACTCGCGCTTCTGCTCTGGCATGAGCGGCGATTGCGGGTGACTTCTAAAAAAAGCATCTTTCTCCTGGCGGAACTCTTCGAGGTCAGTCATAAGGCATCTCCAACAGGTTTTTCGCCGCGAATTACGCGAATTCGCGCGAACTCTTTTGTGTAATTCGTGGCCAAAGAAAAAGCGCCAGTCCATTTCCGATAAAGCCTGATCGCGATGAGGAATAGTATTCCGTATTACGTATTCCGTTACGCTCTACGCAATACGAAATACGCAATACGGACCACGCGCCACGCCTCACGTCTTACTCACCAATAAGTCCCTCCTCCCCCGCCACTTGTCCAAAAACCGCCGGTAGTTCTTCTTGCTCAGCCGGTCGCGCTCCACCGGGTCCATCCGCAGATAGGGATGCTCGTGGGCGACGAGCGGCAGGCCAGGCGCGGCGACCAGGCGCCGGCCCTTGTCTTTGAAAGCCAGGCTCCAATCTAAATCCAGGTTGCGGTAAAAGACGAACTTCTCGTCCAGCCAGCCCACCTGCCTGAGGCGCTCACGGCGAAAGGCGAAGAGGTAAAACTCGATGGCGTCGGCTTCGGGGGTGGGGGCGGGATGAAACGTGAATAAGTCCTCTGTAACCAGCGGGTTGCTGCCCGCTGCCCCGACGGAATCATCGGCGAGGACGGCGGCCAGCGGGGTGAAGATGTCGCCCACAATCTCCATGTGCCCGCCGAGTATCGCAACGTATTTGCTGCGCGCGGCCCGCAGGGTCGCGTTGCGGCCCGCGCCCTCGCCAACCCTGTCCTTCAAGTGAACCAGGCGCACCCGCTCGTCGCCGCTGGCAAAGTCCGCGAGGGCCGCGCGCGCTTCGCCATCTGAGGCGTCGTCCACGATGACGACCTCGAGCGAGTGGTCCCCGCCCCACCTGAGTGCGCTGTCGGCGGCGCGGATGATTTCGCCGGCTTTGTCCTGGGCCAGGAGAGTCACCGACCACTCGACGGCATCTGGCTTGTCGAGGTGGGAAGGGACGGAGTTAGAGTCAGGGTATTGAGTTAGCGTGAAGACTGGGCCAGCAGGGGAGTCTTTGACGGCATAGCCAATCTGGGCGATGCGTTCGCGGAGGCGGTCGGCTTCGGCGAATTTTTTTTCGGCGCGGAGAGAGTCGCGCAAGGCGGCCCATTCGCGGACAGGCTCAGGGACGTGCAGCGGACGGTCGGGGCCTGCCGCGCGGCTGGGCGCGGGTTGTTCCGCCGGGGGCGTTTTGGGCTGGGGCACAGGCGCCAGAGCGCCGGCGGGCGTCAGGCGTTCCAGCCCGAAGGTCGTGCCAGCCGGGTAATGCCGTTCTTCGTTCTTGTACCGGATGGTGACGCCGCCCACAACGCCCCCGGCGGAACAACCCGC
>DAOTXG010000677.1:0-8946 GCA_034435515.1 Anaerolineales bacterium | reverse complement strand
CCCAGGGCCTCGCGTTGCCGGCTGATCAACCGGATGGCTTTCTTCACCCGCGCCTGGTTTTCCGGCCGGTTGTACCACGTGCTCGCGCCGGAGGGGTGCGGCAGGGGGATAATCACGCGCCTGTCGCGCTCTATCTGCGTCCCGATGATCTTCTCCAGCGGTAGTTTCGTGTCGAAGAACAGGCCAATCGCCAGGCGGCCAATCGGGATGATGAGTTTGGGGTTGACGAGCGCGATTTCTTGCTCCAGCCAGGGGCGGCAGAGTTCCTGTTCTTCTTTGGATGGCACGCGGTCGCCGTGACCGCCTGCGCTTTTACCCGGAAAGCATTTGGTCAAGGCCGTCATGTACATCCTGGCTCTGAACTCAGTTTCATTGAACCCGGCCTGACCGAGCCACTCAAACAATCGCTTGCCGCTTCCGGCGTTGAACGGTCGCTGGGCGATGACTTCCGTTGGGCCGGGCGCCTGGCCGATGGTCATGACTTTGGCCGTGTGGACTCCGTGGACAACAGGCGGCGGTGTGATCGGGTATCCAGCCTCAAGGCACCTTCGGCAGGCCTTGATCTGGGCGTGCAGCTGAACTAAAGCCCGTTTGCGAGCAGGATCGGTCAAGGTAAGGTCCGCGAGACGCGCCTCTACCGTGGTTTCACTCAAACAAATACTGAACGCCATTCCAAATTCGGCGCCATGGAGAAAACTCCGTCAGAAAAGATTCATCACGACCAGCGACATCACCAACCCCAGCGTAACCCCCCCGATCACCTCGCGCGGGGTGTGACCCAGCATTTCCTTCAGTTCCTTTTCGGCCAGCGGGTGGCCGGTAAGCAGTTCGTCAATCATCAGGTTGATCACCCGGGCGTGATCGCCGGCCTGCCGCCGCACGCCGAGGGCGTCGTAGATGACGACGAGCGCCAGCACCAGCGCCGCCGCGAACAGCGGGGAGCCAAACCCCTCCTGTATGCCGACGGCGACGCTGAGGCCCGTCACCAGCGCCGAGTGCGACGACGGCATCCCGCCGGAACTGAACAGCAGGCTCCAATCCAGGTTGCGGCGTAAAAAGTATTCGAGCGGCACTTTAATGATCTGCGCCAGCACCCAGCCGGAAAACGCCGCCCACAGGATCTTATTCGAGAACAGTTGAGTGAAAAATTCGCTCATGGAGTGAAGTCGGACTCCATCGGGGGCAGGATTTTCTGCCGCGAATTGCGCGAAGTGGCGCGAATTTTTCGTGTGGCCGGTGTGCAATTCGCGGCGAAAGAGAAGGCGCCCATCTCTTTTCGATTGGCAAACGCTGTCTTATGCCTCGGACGCTTCGAAATCGGCCAATTCGTCGCCGCCGGCCTGGGGCAGCAGCTGCCTGACTTTCAATTCAGCCTGCTCCAGGAGCGCGCCGCAGCGCGCGGCCAGCGCCTGCCCGCGTTCGAACAACGCCAGCGACTCGTCCAGCGGCAACTGCCCCTCCTCCAGTTTGCGTGTGATGGCCTCCAGTTCTTTGTAAGCCTGCTCGAAGGTCAGGCCGTCTACGGCGGCGGTTGTTTTCCTGGCTCTGGGACTCATGTGATACCTCGCTCAGTGACCCTCACCCCAAACTCCCCCTCGCTCACCCTCACGTTCAGCGCCTCGCCGGATTCTACTTCACTGGCCTGGCGCACTACCTGCCCGCCCGGTTTGCTGACGATCGCGTAACCCCGGTTCAGCACGGCCAGCGGGCTGACGGTATTCAGGGCCTGCGCCAGGCCGTTCCAGCGCTCGCGCTCCAGCGCGAGATGGTGCAGGAGGGCGCGGGCCAGGCGGGAACGCGTGTGCGCCAGCTGCTGGCGCGTGCTGGCGAGCTGCGCCTGCGGCGAAAGGCCCTTGAGTTGCGCGCGCCGTTCCGCCAGTTCCAGGCGCTTGCGCTGCACCACACTGTTCAGGGCCTCAGCCAGACGCATAGTGAGCGTGTCCAGGTCGGCGCGCAGATCGTCTATGGGATGGGGCGTCACCAGCTCGGCGGCGGCGGAGGGCGTGGGCGCGCGCAGGTCGGCCACGAAATCGGCGATGGTGAAGTCGGTTTGGTGCCCCACGCCGCTCACGACCGGGACGGGCGAGGCCGCAATCGCGCGGGCCACGCGCTCGTCGTTGAACGCCCACAGGTCTTCGAGCGAGCCGCCGCCGCGCGCGACGATGATCACGTCTGGTTTCTGCGGCCTTTGCCGGGCGAGCGCATCCAGCGCGGCGACGATCTGCGGCGGCGCGTCCGCGCCCTGGACGGCGGTGGCGGAGAGGATGACCTCCGCCAGCGGGAAGCGGCGGCGCAAGATGTTGAGCATGTCGCGCAGGGCGGCCGCGGCGGGCGAGGTGACGACGCCGATCAGGCGCGGCCAGGCAGGCAGGGGGCGTTTGCGTTCGGGTGCGAACAACCCCTCGGCCTCCAGCCGCGCCTTGAGCCGCAGAAATTCCCGGTACAGTTCGCCTTCGCCCGCCGCTTCCAGTTCCAGCACGTCCAGCTGGTACTGCCCGCGCGTCTCGTAGAGCGTCACGTTGCCGAGCGCCACGACCGCGTCGCCGTCGCGCGGCGTGAAGCGCAGCGCCTGCTCGCGGTTGCGGCCCTTCCACATCGTGCAATTGATTTGCGCGTTCTCGTCTTTGAGCGTGAAGTACCAATGGCCCGACGGCTGATAAGCCTTGAAGCCCGAGACCTCGCCCGCGACGCGCACCCCTTGCAGGCGGACGTCCGTCTCCAGGCTCTGCCGCACGTAGCGGTTGAGGTCGCTCACCGACCAGGCGTCTGTCATGAGGGGGATAGTAGCCTAGTGAGGAGGGAGTGTCAAATAGAGGACGGATTAGCAGAATGAACGGATTAATCCGCCTATTCTGAGAATCCGTCTTCTCCCTCGTTTGGGTTTCTCCTCCCCCCGGGTTATACTGGCCTCATGCCTAAGCACGATTTAAGAAGTAGCCGGCTCGCGCTCAGGGCTTTCCCGAAGCCCATTGACTCAAATCACCTTTGGCAGCGTACCTTTGGCAAGGCCCTGCTGGCTGCTCTATTGGCCTCGACGCTTGCCGCCTGCACAGCCTTTCCCACGCCGCCGGTTCCCACCCTGACGCCGCCGGTCGTCTCTTCGCCCTCGGCGCCAGCGCCGGCCTCGCCCACTCCGGCGGAGACGGCGGCGAGGACGCTGCGCCTGTGGCTGCCTCCGCAATTCGCCCCCGACGTCGCGACGCCCGGCGGCCAGATTCTGGCCGATCAAATCATCCAGTTCGAGCAAGCCCAGGGCCAGGATGTGGAAACCCGGCTCAAGCTGGCCTCCGGCCCCGGCGGGCTGCTCGAATCGCTCGTCACGGCCTACAACGTCGCCCCGGCCATCCTGCCGGACCTCGTCGCCCTCAGCCGTGACGATCTCGCCGCGGCCGCCGCGGCCGGCTTGGTCATCCCGCTCGACAACCTGATCGCCTCGGAGACGCTGGACGATTATTATCCGTTTGCGCAGGCCATGGGGCGGCACGAAGACCAGATCGTCGGACTGCCCTTCGCCGCCGACGCGCGGGTGCTGGCCTACAGAACTGATCTCTATTCATCCCCCCCGCCGACGTGGACCGCCGTCACCAGCGGTACGCTGATCATCCCTGGCGGCGAAGCCACCGGGTTGACCCTCCTCACCGAATACCTGGCCCTGGGGGGGCCGCTTGCCGACCCGTCCGGCGAAACCGTCCTCGACGCCGAACTGCTCGCCGAGGCTCTCACCGCCTTCCAGGCGCTGCACGCCTCTGGCCCCCTACCTCTGTCCACGTTAGATTACACCGACACGCTCACCACCTGGCAGGTGTTTCGTGAGCGCCGCGCTACGCTCGCCGTAGTCAACGCCCAATCATTTTTGGCTGAACCAGAGCGGGTCTCGAATTCCGCGCTGGCCTTGCTCCCCACGAGCGAGGGCCCTCCGCTGGCGCTGGCCGACGGCTGGTGCTGGGCGCTGGTGAACAGGGCTGCGCCGCGTCATCCGGACGCCGTCGAACTGCTGCAATGGCTCGTCGCTCCGTCCCGGCTCGCAACCTGGACGCTGGCGGCGCGCGTCCTGCCGCCGCGCGCCAAGGCCCTCGAAGGTTGGGATGTCAGCATCGGCGACGTGCTCAGTCACGCCCAACTGCAGCCCCCGGCCGAGGTCCTCGCCGTCGTCGGCGCGCCGCTGCAACGCGCCCTCGACGACGTGCTGCGCGGCGCCGCCACGCCGTTTGAGGCAGCCAGCGCCGCCGCCCAAGCCGTCGCTCAAAGTGGCCGATGAACCGTTGATAAAGGGCAAGTGTCTGGCTTCCCAGTCATTTCTTGCCGCCTGTCACCTGCCATCTGTCACTTGCCACTCATGTCCCCTCCATTCGCCGACTATCGCGCCCATCTGGCCCGCCTGCGCGCCGCCGCCCTCCACGCGGTTGACCCGGCCGCGGCCGTCCGGCGCGCGCTCGCGCCCTCTGATTTCGCGGAAGCGGAGCGCGTCTTCGTCGTCGGCGCGGGCAAAGCCGGCGTGGCCATGGCGCAGGCCGCCGCCGAAATTTTAGGGGGCCGGTTGACAGCCGGCCTCCTCTCCGTCCCGATGGCTCCGCCGCAGTCTCCGGCCCGGATCACGTTTGTCGCAGGCGGACACCCCACGCCCACACCGGGCAGCCTCGCCGCGGGGCGCGCCATCGCGGACTTGTTGGCCCAGGCCCGCGTGCGCGCCCGCGATCTGGTGATCGCCCTCATCTCCGGCGGCGGTTCGGCCCTGCTGGAACTTCCGGCGGCCGGCCTCACCCTCGACCATTTGCAAACGACGAACAACCTGCTCCTCAAATCGGGCGCGACGATTGCCGAAGTCAACACCGTCCGGACGCAGCTCTCCCAGATCAAAGGCGGGGGATTGGCGCGCCTGGCCCACCCGGCGCGTGTGCTTGCCCTCATCCTCTCCGACGTCGTCGGCAATCCGCTGCACATCATCGCCTCCGGCCCGACTGTGCCCGCCGTCGCGGCGCGGCAGGACGCCCTCGCCGTGGTCGAGCAATATCGGCTGACGGCTCACCTCCCTTCCGCGGTTCTTCACTACCTCGCGACTCCGGTTTCTCAGCCCTCATCCCTCGGCCCTTATCCTCCCATCGAAAACCGCCTGATCGCCTCCAACCGCCTCGCGGGTGAAGCCGCCGCCGCCGCCGCGCGCGAACTGGGTTTTGAGGCCGTTTTTGCCGGGGACGACTGGCAGGGCGAGGCGCGGGAGGCCGGTGGGAACTTCGCTCGACTGGTGACGCAAAAGGCGGAGGAGCGGGGGGGAGGGGAAGCGGGGGAGCGGCCGTTATGCGTCGTCGCCGGCGGTGAGACGACCGTGACGGTTCGCGGTTCTGGAAAAGGCGGGCGCAATCAGGAAGCCGCCCTGGCCGCGGCGCTGGTGATTGACGGGATGCCCAACGTCGTCGTCTCCACCTTCGCCACCGACGGCGTGGACGGCCCGACCGACGCGGCGGGCGCCGTCGTCACCGGCGCGACCATTTCGCGCGCCCGCGCCCTCGGCCTCGACCCGCAGAAGTATCTCGAGGGCAACGACGCCTACTCGTTCTTGGCCGCGCTCGGCGACTTAATCATCACTGGCCCCACCGGGACCAACGTGAACGATTTGATGTTTGGCCTGGCGTATTAGCCGAGGGCGGATGGCGGATGGCGGATGGCGTATAATTGCTGCCAATCTTCCCCCCAAAGTCACCAATCATTTCGCGCAACCACCTAACCACCCAACCACCCAACCACCTAACCACCCAACCACCCAACCACCCAACCACCTAACCACCCAACCACCTAACCACCCAACCACCTAACCACCCAACCCCTATGACCATTCACTTCGGCACCGACGGCTGGCGCGCCGTCATCGCAGACACCTTCACGTTCGACAACCTCCGCCTGGTCGCGCAGGGCATCGCCGACGCAGTTTCGGCGGGCGACTGGGGCGGGGGCGCCGACGACTTTGACCCGCAGCTGATGGTCGTCGGCTTTGACACTCGCTTTCTGTCCGACCGTTTCGCCACGGAAGTCGCGCGCGTGCTGGCCGCCAACGGCTTTAGCGTCATGCTCACGCACGCCGACGCGCCCACGCCCGCCGTCTCCTACGCCGTCAAGCGCCGCGGGGCGGCGGGCGGGGTGATGATCACCGCGTCGCACAACGCGCCGCGCTACAACGGCGTCAAGCTCAAAGCCGCCTACGGCGGATCGGCGCTCTCGGAACAGTGCCGCCGCGTCGAGCTCTTCCTGGCGGACAACGAAGCCCGCGCGCGCGGCCCGAATCTGATGGACTACGACCGGGCGGTGAGCGCCGGCCTGCTCAAGCGGTTCAATCCCACGCCGGACTATTACGAACACCTGCGCACGCTGATTGATTTCGACGTCATCGCGCACAACCCGCAGCGCCTCGTCGTGGACTCGATGTACGGCTCGGGGCGCGGCGTGATCAAAGGCGTCTTGCAGGGCACGGGCTGTGAGGTTTTCGAGATCCGGGGAGAGATGAACCCGGGCTTTGGCGGAGTGCACCCGGAGCCGATTGCGAAGCACCTGGGCGCGACGGCGGGCGCAATCGCCGCCGGCCACGGGCAGTTCGCGCTCGTCACCGACGGCGACGCCGACCGCATCGGCGCGATGGACGGGCGCGGCCAGTTCGTAGACCCGCACAAGCTCATGGCCCTCGCGCTCAAGTACCTGGTCGAAAAACGCGGCTGGCGGGGCGCGGTGGTGAAGACCGTCTCCACGACGCGCATGGTGAACCGCCTGGCCGAGCGTTACGGCCTGCCGTGCTACGAAACGCCGGTCGGCTTCAATCACATCGCGGATTACATGCTGGCGCAGCCGGTGCTCATCGGCGGCGAAGAATCAGGCGGCATCAGCATCCAGGGACACATCCCCGAAGGCGATGGCATCCTGATGGGACTGTTGCTGCTGGAGATCGTCGCGGCCGCGCGCGCGCCGCTGGAAGAGCTGGTCGAGGACTTGTTGCAGGACGTCGGCCCGGCGCACTATGCCCGCAAAGACCTGCGCCTGGTCCATCCCATTTCCAAATCCGAGATGACCCGCCGGTTGACCGAAAGCACGCCGCCGGAGGTCGCGGGACAGGCCGTGGCTAACGTCGAGGCGATGGACGGGGTCAAATACATTCTCGCCGACGATTCGTGGCTGCTCATCCGGCCCTCCGGCACGGAGCCGGTTTTGCGCGTGTACGCCGAAGGGCGCACCCCGGAGACGGTGAAGGCGCTGCTGGAATACGGGGCGAAGGTCGCGGCGGGGTAATTACGGCCGCGCGACCGGCAGCGCAACCGTAAATGTGCTCCCCACCTCCGGCTCGCTTGCGGCGGTCAGCGTTCCGCCGTGCAGCGTCACGATTTCGCGCGCGATGGTCAGGCCGGAGCCGGAGCCTTGCTGTTCCATTTGGGCCCGGTCAATCTGGTAAAAAACGTTGAACAGTTTGTCCATCACTTCGGGGCGAATGCCGACGCCCTCGTCGGCGACCTGGATCACTACCTGCTCCTGGCCGGCGCGGGCGCGGAGCGTCACCCGGCCCCCCTGTTTTTTCGAGAACTTGATGCCGTTGTCCACCAGCCGTTTCAGGGCATCCGTGAGGTAGTCGAGGTCGGCCAGGAGGGGCGGCAGGGCCTCCGGGAAGTCGGCGATCAGCGCCACTTTGCGCTTGGCGGCGACGTCGTCGAATTTCTTCAGCACATCCCGCAGCCGCCTCGGCAGATCGGCGATGAGGACTCGGCGGCTCTCATACGTCTTCCGGGCTTCGCCGCTTTGCAGTTCCACCAGGAAGATAAAGTCCTCGACCAGCCGGCGCAGCCGCTCGCTGCCGAGCTCGATGCCGTGCAGCATCTCCTTGAACTCGGCGGCGCTCATGTCCGGGTCGGCGTCGCGCAGGAGCTCGGCGTAACTGGCGATGTACGTGAGCGGCGTGCGGAACTCGTGATTGAGCGTCGTCAAAATGGTGCGCTTGAGGTCGGAGATCTGGCGGTTCTGCGCGGCGTCCAGTTGGGCGCGGCGGTCGAGCCGGGCGCGGATGGCGATCAGCAGGTCTTCTTCGTCAAACGGCTTGACGAGGTAGTCTTCGGCGCCCAATTGTTTCCCGCGGCGGACGTCCGGCTTGTCGCCCTTGGCGGTCAGAAAGATGAAGGGGAGGCTCACCCAGTCGGGCCGGGCGCGGACGGCCTCGTAAAAGCCATAGCCGTCCAGCCGGGGCATATTGATGTCCGAGAGGATGAGCTGCGGCAGTTCCCGTTCCAGTTCGGCCAGGCCTTCCAGGCCATTGCTGGCCGTGACCACCTGGTAGCCCGCAAACTCCAAAATATCGCGCAGGCCTTCGAGCAGGGCGCGGTCGTCTTCGACCACCAGAATTTTTTCGCTCGCCATTCACGCCGCCTCGCTTTCCAGCCGGGCCTCGACCGGGCGGCTGGCGAGTTTATAACCACGCCCCCGCTGGGTGAGGAGGTAGCGCGGTTGGGCGGGGTCCGGCTCGATTTTGGCGCGCAGACGGCTGACCAGCTTCTCGATGCGCGCGTCGTCCACCTTGTCAAGATATTCCCCGCCCCACACCGCCTCCACGATCATATCTTTCGTCGTCAATCGATCCTGCCGCTGGTAGAGCAAGCGCATCAACCGGTATTCCAGATCGGTCAGCACGGTGACTTTGACGCCGTCCACCCAGACTTCGCCCGCATCTTCGTCCACGACGACGCCGATGGTTTCCTGGGCCGGCGCAGCGCACTGCCGCCGGACGTAGGCGGCGAACAGTTCGGAGAAGAGCTGGCCGGCCGGGTTTAACAGGCCGAGCGCCTGCAGGTGTTCCCGGTCGTGAGGGTTCAACCCCTCCTGCGCCTCGGTGACGAGCGACTTGAGCGCGGCCTGTTCGTCGGGGCGAAGTTGATTCCAGATTTTCAGACATTCCGCGCGGGCATTAGGTTCGCCCGCCAGGTG
>DAOTXG010000676.1:0-8334 GCA_034435515.1 Anaerolineales bacterium | reverse complement strand
GACCCAGACGGCCTGCCGCAGGCGTTCGACTGTGAGGGGGTGCCCAAGCAGCGCGTGCCTATCGTGGTAAAGGGCGTGCCGACCTCGCCTGTGTACGATTGCTTTACGGCGGCACGCGAGACCGGGAAGGAATCCACCGGCCACGCCCAGCCCTACGACGAGGAGGACTGGGACGGCCCCTTGCCCGAAAACCTTTCCCTGGCGCCCGGCGAGATGACCGTGGAAGAGATGATTCAAACCGTGGAGCGCGGCTTATACATTTCCCGGTTCTGGTACGTCAACCGGCTCACGCCGCACGACGGCGGGGTGACGGGCACGACGCGCGACGGCGTGTGGTGGATCGAGCAAGGCGAACTGGCGCATCCGGTGGAGAATATGCGCTTTGACGATTCGCTCGTCCGGGCGCTGCGGCGGGTGCGGGGGGTCGGGCGCGAGCCCGCGACGCTGGCTGGGCTGTACGGCGCGCACCGGGTCCCGACTCTGGCGTTGGAGAGTTTCCGTTTCATCGAGGTGAGTGACGCGCCATGGCCAAATTGAAAGAGACGATTAACTCGCACGAGGTGCGTTTTTTCAGCGGCAGCTCGCACCCCGAGCTGGCCGCGGGGATCGCGGCTTATCTGGGCGTGCCGTTGGAAGAGACGCACGTCCGCCATTTCAGCAACGACAACCTGTACGTCCAGCTCGGCGCGAGCGTGCGCGAGCGCACGGTGTACATCGTCCAGTCGCTCACGCCCCCGGCCAGCGATCACCTGCTGGAACTGCTGATGATGCTCGACATCGCGCGCGGGGCGGCGGCGAAGGCGGTGCACGCGATCATCCCGTACTTCTCGTTTGCGCGCTCCGACAAGAAAGACGCGCCGCGCATCTCGATTACTGCCCGGCTGATCGCCGACCTGCTGGAGACCGCCGGGGCGACGCACGTGATGACGATGACGCTGCATTCGCCGCAGGTGCACGGCTTCTTTGGCGTTCCCACCGACCCGCTGACGGCGCGCGGGCTGTTCGTGCAGCACTTCCGCAAGCAGTTTCGCAAAAAGGATTTGCGTGATACAGTAGTCATCGCGCCCGACGCCGGGCGGGCCAAATCGGCGGGGCGGTTTGCCGAGCAGTTGGACCTGCCGACGGTCGCGGCGGAGAAAACGCGCCTCTCGGAGAAGGCCGTAAAGATCAGCAACCTGGTCGGCAAGCAGGTCCAGGGCTTCCGCCGGGCGATTATCTACGACGACGAGATCGCGACTGGCGGCTCGATCCTGGCGGTGAGCGACCTGTTGATCAAACATGGGATCGAAGAAATCTGCGCCGTCTGCACGCACGGCGTCTTCACCGGGCAATCCCTGGAGCGGCTCAGCGCCATTCCGCAGATCACGGCGATCGTCACGACCGACACCGTCCCGATTCCGAAAGAAAAGCGGATACCGCAGATGACCGTGCTTTCCGTCGCGCCCGTCTTTGGCGAAGCCATCCGGCGCAACTACTGTCAGCGTTCCATCGGCAACTTGTTTTCGTTCTGGGAAGAATGAAGGAGAATGCCATGGCCTCACCCCTCGCCATTGACGCCCGCGCCATGACGGACTTTCTGGTCGGCCTGCTCAACACGCCCAGCCCGACCGGTTTCGCCGAGCCGGGCATCGCCTACGTCGAGCAGGCGTTCTCTGGCTTTCCGCTCCGGCTGCGCCGGACGCCCAAAGGCGCGCTGGTCGCTGCCTGGGAAGGCCGGTCGAACGCCGAACCGCGCGCGCTCACCGCGCACGTGGATACCCTGGGCGCGATGGTGCGGGAGATCAAGAGCAATGGCCGCTTGAAACTGACCCGGATCGGCGGGTTCGCCTGGAACACGGTGGAGGGCGAGGGGTGCGTCGTGTTCACGGCGGCGGGCAAGACCGTGCGCGGGTCGCTGCTCCTGGGCAAAGCCTCCGGCCACGTTTACGGCGCGGAAGTGGGCGAGAGCAAACGCGACGACAATGCGATGGAAGTGCGGCTCGACGAGCGCACGACCTCGGCGGACGAGACGCGGGCGCTGGGGATACAGGTCGGCGATTTCGTGGCCTTCGATCCGCGGGTGGAGGTCAGCCCCGCCGGTTTCATCCGCTCGCGTCACCTCGACGACAAGGCGGGCGTGGCGGCCATCTGGGGGGCGGTGAAGGCGATGGTGGACGCCGGCCTCCAACCGGCCCAACGCGCGACCATCCACATCAGTCACTACGAGGAGGTCGGGCACGGGGCGGCCTCCGGTTTCCCGCCCGACCTCGTCGAACTGCTGGCGGTGGACATGGCGGCGATTGGCGAGGGGCTGACCTCCGACGAGTTCAACGTGACCCTCTGCGTCAAGGATTCGGGCGGGCCGTACCACATTGACATGCGCCGCAAACTGGAGCGACTGGCGCAATCGGCGGACATCCCGTATAAACTGGACATCTATCCGTACTATGCCTCGGACGGCGAGGCATACTGGAAGGCCGGCGGCGATGTGCGGGTGGGCTTAATCGGCCCCGGCGTGGACGCCTCGCACAATTACGAGCGCACGCACGGCGAAGCCGTCGTCCGGACCGCGCAGTTAGTGGCCGAATATCTCAGGCAGGATTGACTATGACCGTCCGCGTCGCTTTTCTCGAAGACGACATCTGGGTCGTCACCCCCGAAGGTCGCATTGACGTTCCCGCCGCCCGCGCGCTGGAAGACGCGCTGAACGAACTGCTGGACAAAGGCCGCGCCTGGATTGTCGTAGACTGCTCGCAGGCCACCTATATTGCGTCGAGCGGCCTGAAGACGCTGCTGGCGGCCCTGCGCCGCGCCCAGGGCCTGGGCGGCGACGTGCGGCTGAGCGCGCTGGGCGAGCGGATGTTGGAGATTTTCAGCATGGCCGGGTTTGACCGGGTGTTCAGTATTCACGCGGACATCCCCGAGGCCGTGCGCGGACTCAAGCAAAAATGAATTTGACAGGCGTGCTACAATAAACCAGACAGAGGAGAATGCGCTATGGAAATCACCAGCCGTGAATATAAACGGGCCGTCGTCATCCGGGTCACGGGCCGCGTGGATGCCAGCGTCGCGCGGCAGTTTGAGGATACGCTGGATATCCACATCAAGGCCGGTCACACGAACCTGGTGCTGGAGATGGACGAGACCGACTACATCAGCAGCGCCGGGGTGCGCGCCATGATTACCGCGCATAAGGCCCTCAAGCCGCGCGGCGGCGCGGTGATTATCGCTCAGCCCTCCGAGCGCGTGCGGGAAGTCCTCCACATGGCCGGCATGGAGGCTATCTTCCCGATCCATAGCGATACGGTCGCAGCCATTGGCTCAATCTAGCGCCGGGGAGTGTCGAGTAACTCAGCGCCCTCGCGCCCGTCGGCGCCGAGGGCGCTGTTTGTTTAATCTCGCCATTTTTGACGTGCCTTTCCCTCCCCGGTAAAATCTCCGGCGCCATCACGATGGACGTTGTATTTCATCTCAGCCGGTCTCCCTGGCTTCAATCAGACGACGGCGGTTCCGCGCTGTTGACGGCGCTGTACCTGTTCATCCTGTTCGCCGCGCTGGCGCTGGCCGGCGGCTTGCTCGTGCGCCGCTGGCAGTCGCGCCGCGCCCTCGTCGCCCGCCTGGCCGAACTGTCCGTCTTGGCCGACATGGGCCGCGCCATCGTCGGCGCGCAGCTCGACCTCGGGCGGCTGGCCCAACTGGTCTACGAGCAGGCCGGGCAAATCGTAGACACCAGCATCTTTCAATTGGGCCTGTTCGAGGGGGATCACTACCGCCTGTTGATCTGGATCGTGGACGGCCAACCGCGTCCAGTGGCCAGGTTCCGCCTCGCCCCGGACTCGCTGGGCATCGTCGGATGGATGCGGACGAGCCGCGCCAGTCTGCTCGTCCGCGATTTTGAGGCCGAACGCGAAACGCTCCCCGCCCAGCCGCGCTACGTTTCCAGCGATCCGCCGCGCTCGGCCGTGTTTGTGCCGCTGCTCGTCGGCGAGACGGCGTTGGGCGCGATTGCCATCCAGAGCCGTCGCCCCCTGGCCTTCACCGAAGAGCACCTGCGACTGCTCACCATCGTGGCCAACCACGCCGCCGCCGCGCTGCAAAACGCGCATCTGTACGAGGAGGCCCAGCGCCAGACCGGCCAATTGCGGCGGTTATCCGAAATCTCGCAGCGCATCAACGCCATCCAGTCGTTGCCGGCTCTCTACCAGCAGGTGGTGGAGCTGGCGGCCGAGAAGTTCGACGATTACGCGGTCAGCTTCTTCGAATGCGACGGCGACGCGGCGACGCTGACGCTGGCCGCCACCACGCGCCCGGACTGGCGCGGACGGCAATTAGTCGTCCGTGTGGGCGAGGGCTCGCTGGGGCAGGCGGCGTCGGAGCATCGGGCGATCCTGTCTCAAGCCGTGTCCGAAGAACTGCCAGGGGAGGCGAGTGAAACCCAACTGGAAGTTTCGCCGGAGGTGTCGCTCCCGGTGGAGATTGACAACCGGGTGCTGGGCGTGTTGAACGTGCAAGGCCGCGCGGGTTCGACGTTGGACGCGAACACCGTTCCCATCTTCAAATCCCTCGCCGCGCAAATGGCCATCGCCATCCTGGAAGGGCAACTCTACGAAGCCGAACGCCTGCGCTCAGAGCATCTGGCGGCGCTGGCGCAGGCCTCGCGCGCCGTCGTCTCGACGCTCGAACTGGACGACCTGCTCGACGAGGTACTCGACCTGGTGGAGGAGCAATTCGGCTATCACCGCGTGCACATCCTGTTTTTGCAGAACGACCGCCTGGTGTTCCGCGCCGGCGTCGGCGACGGCGCGGAACGATGGGCGGTCGAGGGCGCGTCGTTTCCGGTGAACGGCCCTGGTCTGATCGCGCTGGCCGGGCGGACGCGGCAGCCGGTCCGCGTGGGCGACGTAGAGAGGGATCCCAATTATCTGTTCCACCCCGCGCTCCCGGACACGCGCTCCGAGATGTCCGTGCCCATGGTCGCCGGCCAGCACCTGCTTGGCGTGTTCGACGTGCAATCCGAGCGCCTGGCCGCGTTTACCGAACAGGACGTGCAAACCCTGCAGACCCTGGCAGACACCCTGGCGATTGCGATCCGCAACGCGCGCCTGTTCGAAGCCGAGCGCCGCCGCCGCCGGTTGGCGGAGATTTTGCGCGAGGTTTCGCGCGCCCTGACCTCGACCCTGCACCTCGACGACGTGCTGAATCTGATCCTCAGCAGCCTCGCCCGCGTGGTGAACTACGACGCCGCTTCGATCCTGCTGGCCAACGAGGTGGGTGAGCTGCAGCTCCGCGCCAGCCGGGGCGCGCCCGAGGCGGAGGAAGCCATTGGCCTGACCCTCGACGTGAAACTGTTCCCGCCAGGCCAGCCGGTCCCGGCGGTGATCCCGTTTCACGAAGTGGATCATTTGAATGAGTATCACGATCTGCTGGCTTTGCCCGATCCGCACGCCTGCCTCGGCGCAGTGCTGACGGCGCGGAGCGAGCACCTGGGGTACCTGGTCGTGGACTACGCGGGTCACGAGCAGTTCCCAGCGGAGGAGGCCGAATTGATCGCGGCGTTTGCCTCGCAGGCCGCCGTCGCCATCCAGAACGCCCGCCTGTACACCACTCAGCGCGAGCAGACCTGGGTGAGCACGGCCCTGCTGCAGGTGGCTGAAGCCACGACGCGGGCCACCGAGTTGAAGGAGATTTTCGACACCGTCGCGCGCCTCACGCCGATGCTGGTCGGGGTGGATCGGTGCGGCGTGCTGCAAGCGGACGGCGACCGGTTCCTCTTGCAGGCTTATCACGCCGCCGACGCCGAGGTGGATCCCAGCGCCTTGCCGCGCTACGTCACGCCCGCCGAATGGCCGCGCCTGGCCGAGATGCTCGACACGCTCGAGCCGGTCGTGCTCGATTCGGAAAGCGAGATGCCTGACCATTGCCGTGAGCTCTTTGTTGGCGTCGTGATTCTTTTGCCCCTGCTGGCCAAGGGGCAGGTGGAGGGCGCGCTGATGGTCGGGCAGTCGCCGGGTGAGACGCCATTCACCGCGCACCGCATCCGCCTGCTCAGCGGCATCGCCAACCAGGCCGCGCTGGCCGTCGAAAGCGCGCTGCTCGACCGCGCCCAGCAGGAAGAAGCCTGGGTCAGCACGGCGCTGCTGCAGGTGGCGCAGGCCATCGCCGGCCAGCCCACGCTCGGCGAGGGCCTCGAGACGGTCGCCCGGCTCACGCCCATGCTCGTCGGCGTTGACAAGGTCGTCATTTATCAGTGGGACGAGACCTCGCAGGTTTTCCGCGTCAGCCAGTTGATGGGCGTGAGCCCGTCGGCGGTTTCGGACGTGACGCGCCTGGCCGCCGCCGCCGCCGACCTCGGCCTGGACAATACGGAACCGACGGCGCTGGCGTTCTCTGTCACCCTGCCGGAGCGCCTGGCCCGGCTGATCGGCATCGAAACGTGCATGGTCTGGCCCCTGTGGGTGCGCGGCGACCTGCTGGGCGCGCTGATCGTCGAGGAAGTGCATCCCCTGGGCCGCCGCCTGAGCATTTTGAACGGCATCGCGCACCAACTGGCCGTGGCGATGGAGGGAGCGCGCCTGGCCCGCGAGGTCGCCCAGCAGCAGCGGCTGGAGCGCGAACTGGAAGTGGGCCGCGACATCCAGGCGAGTTTCCTCCCCAAAGCCTGCCCGCAGGTGGCGGGCTGGGAATTATGCTCGCTCTGGCGCGCGGCGCGGCAGGTGGGCGGCGACTTTTACGACTTCATCCCCCTGCGCGCGCACGAAGGCGTCGAGCGCTGGGGCATCGTCGTCGCCGACGTGGCCGACAAGGGCGTGCCGGCCGCGCTCTTCATGGCGCTCTCGCGCACGCTCCTGCGTTCGGCGGCGATTGGCCGCGTCTCGCCCGCGGCCACGCTGGCGCGCGTCAACCAGATGATCCTCGCGGATGCGCCTTCGGCTTTGTTCGTGACGGTCTTCTACGGCGTGTGGGAACCGGCGACCGGGCGCGTCCGGTACGCGAACGGCGGCCACAACCCGCCGCTCTGGGTCGAGCGCAGCGGGGCCGCGCGCACTCTAAAAGGGCGAGGCCTGCCGCTCGGCGTGTTGGAGGAGGTGGAATACGAGGAGCACGAAATCCATCTTCAGCCGGGCGAGTTGTTGTTCCTGTACACCGACGGCGTGACCGATGCGATCAACGTCGAGGAAAAGGAATTTGGCCTGGAGCGGTTGCAGACGGTGGTATGCCAGGCCCGCGGCCGCTCGGCCGCAGAGATCATGGACGCCGCCGCCGCCGCCGTCGAGCAGCACGTCGGCGGCGTGGAAGCCTTTGACGATATGACGATGATGGTAATCAAGCGCGTGGCTTGACGTCTCACTTCCCCCGCTGCGTCTCGGACAATCTCTCGAAGAGTTCCCGGCTGGCCCGCGCGATTTCCTGGACGGCCTGGTTAAACGCGGCCTCGTTCGCCCGCGAGGGCGCGCGGTAGCCACTGATTTTGCGGACGAATTGCAAGGCGGCGGCTTCCAGTTCTTCGTCCGTCGGTTGCGCCTCGGGACGGCGGAGTCTTTTGATATTTCGGCACATAGCGTTTTACTGATTCCGCCACAAATAGCGGTTGAGTCTCATGCCGCACATCCGAAAGCCAATGCGCTCGTAGGCGTGGATGCCCATCTCCGTCGAGAACAGCACGGCGTAGCAGTAGCCCATCTCACGCGCTTCAAGCAGCGGTTTGAGCGTAATTGCGCCGCCGATGCCCTTGCCCCGCGCCGAGGGCACAGTCGCCACGCCGTATACACTGGCGACGCCCCCGCCGTTGAAGAGCATGTTCGTCGCCACGGGTTCACCATTCAGCCGGCCCAGATACATCTTCCACGGCGTGCGCCCGATCCCAAAGCCCAGCGCAGCCTCCACCCAGCCATGCGCCATCCGCGCGGGCATTTCGTAGCCGGCAACGAGCACGCGCTTGAAATCGTGGAGCGCGGCTTCGTCCTTCACTACCTCGACGGTGAACTCCTCCGGCGTCTGGGTCAGCGCCGCTTCGTTCACGCGCCGCAAATCGGCCGCCATGCCCGGCGCGCCCAAGGCCGTGGACTTGATGCCAGGCGCCAGATGTTCCATCTGCGCCTCCATGGACATCAACCCATGCGCGGCCAGCCGTTCCCCCAGATCGTCGGGCGTCGTGCCCGGTCCTGTCCACCAGAAGAAGAACGGCGCGTTGCGCGTCTTAAACCACGCGATGGTTTCATCAATGACGCCATCTGCTTCGTCCGGCGAAAGACGCGTGCGCCAGGCCCCTTTGTACATCGGATTCGACGGGAAGGCGAGGTGACGACCGAGTCTGGCGCCTTCGACAATCTCACTGCCGGGCAGGGTCGCCATCGC
>DAOTXG010000675.1:0-6304 GCA_034435515.1 Anaerolineales bacterium | reverse complement strand
ATGAACCGGCGGACGAGCGTGGCGACTTGGCAGGGGGCGAAGTGCTGACCCAAGGCCGCGCCGAAGTCTTTGATGAGATCGAAGGTCAAGAACTTGAGCCAAGCCACGAAGCGCACCTCTTGTTGGCTGCGGTCAGTCTCGGCAGTGGCCACCGTCTTGCGTTTCTGGCCGTCGGCATTGGCCGTGCGAAACATCTCGTAGGCCTTCGGCAGACTATGACCAACCAAGGCATGGATATATTGAGCAAAGCCCAACTCGTGATTCTGGCGTTGCCGGTACTCGGCATCAATCGTCTCGGCGTGCGGGCGGCGGCCCGGTTCGTTCTTGAAGAACAAGACCCGCCAGCGTTGTTTCGTGCCGGGGGTGTCATCCCGAATGACGACCGATGGCACGGGGTAACAGCAACCCCGAATAGTCGTCTGGCTCCGGGCGATTTTCAGGTTCGGATTGTCGTCGCCGGCGGGCCGAGAGGGGCGAAAGAGCCGTTTGGGCAAGGCCTCCCACTGACGCACATTGGCCGCCGTGGCGCGAGCCATCGCAATGAAACTGACCGACGGATCGTCCAGCAGCCGTTCGAAAACACTCCCTTTGTAGCCGCCCCGATCCAAGATCACGCGCACCTGTTCCGGGTGTTGGACGTTGGCTTGCCGCCGCAGCCGCCGGAGTTCTTCGACCACCGCCAGCGCCGTTTGGCTCAGCGATTCGCGGGCTTTGCGCACGATCACGCCGACAAAACGGCCCAGATCGAGGTCAAACGGCGCATACAGCCGAAAGGCCGGGTACGCGCGACCGCGGGTCGGCACGCGCGTCTTGCCCAGGCGTCGGGGTTGCAGTTTGGTAAATGACGGCACGACATGGTCATCCACACTGAAGCGACCCGCGCTGCCCGGTTGCCCGGCGACCGGGCTGGCCGTCGCTTCATAGAAACGCGCCGCGCTTTCGGGTGTCAATCCATGCACCCAGCGCCACAGGGTCGTGTCCGACCACAAATGCAAGCCGCCCGTGAACAAGGCCAATCCCATATCCGCCCAATGGCGAAAGTCATCCACATGGCACAAGCGTTGAAACCCCAGTGTGGCCCAAGCGACCAAGGTCAAGACAATCTGAATGGCCGGCACCCGGGTGCGCCCGACGATCTGCAAGGCTTCGGCAGCGCGCGCCAGGCCCGAATCGAGAATCTGCGGCACCAACAGCCACAAGCCAGCAAAGGGTGTCGCGCAGATCAGCTCCCGCTCGACCCGTTCGTCGCTCGGACGGGGCGAGGGCCGAGCGGCTTGCCAGCGTTTGAGTTCGTGGCGGTTCAGTCCCAACACGCGCAAGCGGATCGTGCGCACCGTCCGTTCGCCAAGACACAGCTGCTCGGCCAGGCTGGCATCGGAGGGCAACGCCTCCCCAGTCAGCGCGGCTGCCACCACCGCTCGATTGATAGCGCGGATACTGGCGGGCGTCTGTTTGGTGGGCTGGCCGGGCCCACGCCCCGCCGGCCCCGCCTGGTTGACGGACGTAGTCGCCCGGCTTACAGTAGTCATCGGACTCCGTGGCCTCCATCATGACGTAGGTGTTTCTTCGCACAAACAATCTACGCCTGACGTGGCCCGGAGTCCAATGCCTTCCGTAGCAGAATACTTGCCCGTTCATTTCATCTCAGGGAAATCCGTGTGACAGCTGGAATGCTTGCATGTCCAGAGTCCCGCGGGGAAATCCATGTGTCATAGTGAGGCTATGCACGACAATTACTCGAGCGACTTCGCGTCGCACTCGCAAGTCATCGGTGGGCGGCCTTTTGGCCTTGAAAGCAATGCCCGCTTAATTCGTTACCCCTGCGTTCGACGACGAATCGCGTCTTTCAACATCTGTTCACGCCTGTCGAGGAACTTTTCAAATTCGTCCTTGAACAAAGGCGAATTGACTCCTTCCGGCAATAGGTGAGACCTGAGTACTTCGTCGGTTTCGCTCCCACCGTGCTTGGTGCGAATTTCGCTGAAGTAGTCTGACGGTGCGCGCTTGCTGAGACGGCGATTCGTCTCTCGGTCAATAAAAGTGCGATTGAGAATACAGTCGCGCAGGGCGGCAGGTGTTTCCTGTTTGTCCAGAAATGCGCGCGGAAAGATGTGATGGTCGTCAACGGGGTTCTTTTTGTCGGCAAGGAGTTGGGCAGTTATCTTTCCGCGCTTGTAAAAGTCGAGAGCACCGTTTTGTAAGATTAGCGCCATGATGCCCCGGTACACTGCGCGCTGGCGTGGCTTGACCTGGCGGAGGTTAAGATCAAACTTGAACTCGCTAACAGAGTCGGGCGGTTGTCCGCCGCTCATCCAGCGTTGCAGTTCTGCAAAGTCCTTTTCCGCTTGGCTATTCGGGGCGTTTTCGTACTTTTGACCAAAGACTGAGCACCAGAACCAGCGCAGTATCTTGAGTCGGTTTGCGCCTGCGTCTGCTCCCTTCATGCCTTTCTGAGTCGCCCATGCCGCTGCCATTGGAATAGCAATTGTGTTGTAGGGGAGCACGCCGGGTTCAAGTGCGCCACAATCATCGCGGAGAATAGTCAGGGCTTCGGCCAATCCGGTAATTGCTGCGTCCCATCCCCGGCGGGCTTGGTCAACCTTCATATCGAGTATGGCACTTCGCTTTACGGATGGTGCACGTACTTTGCCATCTTTATCCGACCCCGGCTCAAGCAGGGCAATGATTTGCAAAACGTAATACGGGTCGATCCTGAACTCTGCGAGGATAGAATTGTCGTCCTGGGCTTCTTCCCACTTCTGACGTAGATTGAAGTCTAACGGCCAGAAGCGTGCTGTAAGCAGGTCATACACACTCAACTTGACTCCAGTGCGATTCAGCGTCTCAAAAATCATGCAGACAGCTGGCCCGGACGTTTCTTCATTGAGCGTCACCATCGGGAAATCGTATTCTTCGATGGGCTTAATCCACTGTTCGTGTAGTTTGGTAAGCCGTTCTTGCAAATCAAGGATTCCGGCGGCGTCACCGCCACCCCGAATACGCAATACCTGATTTTGCCATGAGCTAAAACCGCCGGGTGTTCCAAACACTCGCGCCAGCGGGAAAACCAACGCTTCCGCTTGCTGTTCTATTGTCTCATACAGTTTCTCTCCTTCTTCGGCGCGCAAGTAGAAAGCACAATCTTCCAAATCCCTCCCTTTTTCTAAATCGGCTAAGTTCAAGTAAAAGCGGTGCTCTCCCGCACCATAAAACGCTTGATAGAGCGAAGTCAGACGTTGCTGGCCGTCCAAAATCAGATATGCTGGCTTGCTCCCATCATCAAGTTCGGGTGCGCCTTCGAATTCGCGGGGCTGGAAAAGAAGTTGCTGGCCGTTCTTGATGCGAAGAAGTGTACCAGCCGGAAAGTTGCTGATGATTGACTCGATTAGTTCATCTGTGGCAAGGGGGTCCCAGACAAAATCTCGCTGGAAATCTGGGAGTGCCATAACCCGATTATGAATCATCTCCAATAGGAATTTCAGCGGTTCAAGTGTAGGGTACGAATGCTTCACGTCTTACTTCCTTCCATTGGTGAAAGTCATGGTTGCACATACGCTGGTTGTGCGATTACAACGAGCCGCCCAACATTCCACTTCACCCGCGTGGCGGGTGCAGGAAGACTCGTCCGCATTACCCACACCTATGCGACGCCTCGATGCAAGACCGTTGACTTAGCGGCGCTGTGACTAGACCTGCCATTAAATTAGCCAAGGCGATAGGCCTCTTAGGAGATTCGCCCAACAATCCGATGCGTCCCATGTAGCGAAGTTTTCGTTTTGTAGGTCGTCACGGTGGAGTTGAAGCCTGATACCGAAGTGAAGGTTTACCCACAGCCAACGGTTCGTGTTAAAGTTCCTCAAAATGACTGGCAGCTCTTCAAACCTTGAGAATTGCTTCAACTCGCCTAATAAATCTGCCTCTGCAGAAGCCCTCTTCAAATCAAATCTTACCGATGTATTGTCCCATTCAAAGAAATATTTATCCCAACTGAACTTTGGGGCATGAGAGTCAAAATCACAGGGGTCGCTAACATAACCGCCGTCTATTGTCAGTTCGAGTGGAATGGGCAAATTGCTCGCCACGCTTTTTACTGCTTGAGGTATTCGGTTGTTTTCCAAATCACGAATTAGTCGAAACCACGTCCAGTCATTTTCCATGATGTTGCGTAACCCGCGCGCACAAGAATAAACCAAACTTACTGAGGGGTCGAGCCCCTTCTCAAAGTAAATCCCGATAAACAGCGTGCGTCTTTCCTTATCGCCCCAAGCAAAATGAAACTTCCCATGTTTGTATGCAGGCCACTCGCTCGATGGCACAATCCACCAGGTCGAATTGTCCGGGTCATGCATATTCCATGGTCTGGATGTCAGTTGCCCTATTTCCGGCTCACAGACTTTTTCAATGGCATAGCATATTTCACGTGGATTCCGAAATAGAGTTAGTATTTTCATGAGTCCTCTTAAGGGTTGATACAATGATTGACGCACCGCGTCGCCAACGATTGAGCCTTGAGACAGCACGCCGCCACATAATCCCAAGCTCAGCGAAGTTGCCACTACCTGGCCTTTCGCTCGATCTGGCTCGAACCCAAGCACCTGCTGACAAAAACAAAACCGAGCCGCCCGCGTCGCTGCGAGTGGCTCGGAGTTTTTGAATGGCCCCTGCCAACCCTCCCCGCCGCGTCGGCCGCTGTCCACGATCCCCAGTCGTGGACGGTTTCTATAGGCTTGGAACTATTATAAGCCTGAATTGGCCGGAGGCAAGTTAAAGTTCTGTTTGTGGCTGCCTGCCGCCGCACGCCCACCCCGCCTCCCTCCACGCTCCACCCTCCCCACTCCACAGCCCCTCGCCCCCCAACCACATGCCCCCTCGACCACTCGACTATGCGACCATCTAACCACCTAACCGCTTCGCGCAACCACCCAGCCACCTGACCGCTTCGCGCGACCACCCGACTACCCAACCACCTAACCACCTAACCACCCAACCACCTGACCACCCGACCGCTTCGCGCGACCACCTGACCCCCAACCACCTAACCACCCAACCACCCAACTACCCCTCCAACAACCTCTCCTCGTAAATCCGCCGCACCATGTCTTCGATTTCCACCTCGCGCGCGAAGAGGTCGAGGATGCGGTAACGGGCCGAGAGGCGGCCAATGAGCTCCGAGGCGGTGACCGCGACGCGCGTGAAGCGGTAGGTCACGCGCCGCCCCTCGCGCGCGACGACGCGGGCGGCCTCCAGCGACACGTCGGGGTAGTCCTCGGCGAAGTCCACGACCAGTTCGCGCTCGCCGCCAAACCGCTGCCGCAGTTCTTCGAGTTGGCCGTCGAAGAGCAGACGCCCGTGGTCAATCATCACCACGCGCTCGCACAGTTTTTCCACGTCCGAGAGGTCGTGCGTGGTGAGGATGATCGTCACGCCGCGCTCGCGGTTGACGCGCCGGATGAACTCGCGGATGCGCTCTTTGGCGACGACGTCCAGGCCGATGGTCGGCTCGTCGAGGAACAGCACGTCCGGGTCGTGGAGCAGCGCGGCAGTCAGGTTGGCGCGCATGAGCTGGCCGAGCGAGAGTGAGCGCACGGGCGTGCGCAGGAAGTCGTCGAGCGCGAGCATCTTGCGGAAGAAGTCAAGGTTCTGCCGGAAGCGGTCGGCGGGGACGCGGTAGATGTGGCGCAGCAGGTCGAAGGACTCGATCACGGGCAAGTCCCACCAGAGCGTGTTGCGCTGGCCGAAGACCGCGCCGAGGCGGGCGACGTGCGCCTTGCGCTCGCGCCACGGGACCCGGCCATTGACGCGCACCTCGCCGGAGGTGGGGACGAGGATGCCGGTGAGGATTTTCAGCGTCGTGGATTTGCCGGCCCCGTTCGGCCCGAGATACCCCACGAGCTCGCCGCGCTCGATGGCGAACGTCACGTCGTCCACGGCCTTGACCAGCCGGTAATCGCGCGTCACCAGGTTGCGGAGCGCGCCGACCAGTCCCCGGTGATGGCGGTAGACTTTGAACTCTTTGCGGAGGTGGGAGAGGGAGATGAGGGGCATGGGTGTAAAAGGTAATACGCAATACGTAATACGCAATACGTATTGCGTATTGCGTATTACGTAGATGGTTGAGGGGGTCAGGGTCTCATTGAGAAATCAGACGCCGGTGGAGGTGTAGTGGCGGAGGCCGAGGCGCCAGAAGGCGAAGGCGAGGGCGAGGACGCCGAAGCCGGCGAGCGGGGCGAGGAAGGAGAGGAGCGGCGGCCAGCCGAAGGGGTCGGGCTTGTCGAGGAAATAGAGGGCGGGGTAATAAATCAAC
>DAOTXG010000674.1:0-6543 GCA_034435515.1 Anaerolineales bacterium | reverse complement strand
CTGGGGAATGTCGCCTGGACTGGCACAGGCAACATCAACCTGAGCAACGGCGCGGTGTTCAACAACCTGGCAGGGGGCGTGTTTGACGCCCAGAACAATGGAACGCTGGTCTGGGTGGTTGGGGTCGCGCCAGCCTTCAACAACCTGGGCCTCTTCCGCAAGTCGGGCGGGACGGGCACCACGACCTTCGGCAGCAGCGTCATCTTCACTGGGGGTAACGTGGAAGTGCTGACGGGGACGCTCAGCCTGGCAGCAACTGGTGGGGCCACGGTCGGTGGCGCCTTCACCGTAGCAAGTGGGGCGGTGCTCGACCTGACCGGCGGCCAGGCTCGCACCTACGTGGGCAACTACACCGGCGCGGGGGCGGGCGTCGTCCGGCTGGGGAGTGGCACGCTGCAGGTGGGTGCAGGCGGTGTCACCTTCAACTTCAGCGGGGGTGGGTTCCGCTGGACGGGCGGCACGCTCAGCGGGCCGGGCGTCCTGACCAACACCGGCACGCTGGTCATCAGCGGCAGTGTGAGCCTGAACACTGGCATCCTGAACAACGCGGGGACGGCGACCTGGACGAGCACGGGCAACTTCAACCTGGGCAACGGGGCGGTGATCAACAACCTGGCGAGCGGCCTGTTCGACGCGCAGAACGATGGCAGCCTGGTCTGGATCGGTGGGGCCGTCCCAACATTCAACAACGCTGGCCTCTTCCGCAAGTCGGCCGGCGCGGGCGCCACCACCCTCAGCAGCGGCGTCGCTTTCACCAACACGGGCACGGTGAATGCGCAAACCGGGGCGTTGAACTTCACGGGCGGCTACACTCAGATCACAGGCACGACCAGCCTGAACGGCGGCAACTTCGCCGGCAGCACGCTCAACATTCGGGGTGGCAGCCTGTCTGGCGCCGGCATTATCACGGCCACGGTTGTCATCACCGGTCAAGTCAATCCCGGAGGGGTGGGCGCGACAGGCGTCCTGACCATCACCGGCAACTATCGGCAGGCCGCGGCGGGCGTGCTCAACGTCGAACTCGGCGGCCTCAGCCCGGCGCAATACGACCGGCTCGGCGTCACGGGGAATGCAACGCTCGACGGCGCCCTCGACGTGAGCCTGGTCAGCGGCTTTACGCCAGGCGTGGGAAATAGTTTCCAGGTGATGACCTACGGCCCGCGCACAGGCATGTTCGCGAGCATTGACGGCCATGGCCGGACTTACACGCCGGCATACAACGCCACTAACCTGACACTGACGGTGCAATAGCGCGAATTCCGTTTCGGTTTACGCCGACACCGGACAGGTGTGCGCACACCTGTCCGGTGTCACTGGCGGACGCCAAAGAACCGCCGGATGCGCGCGACGAGCGCGGCGTGCTGGGAGAGCGCCCGGTCTCTGAGCGGGCCGGTGGAGGCGGCGACGCGCTCGGCGGCGCTGCGCATGCGCGCCTCCAGCGCCAGCGTGAGCGCCTCTAGCACGCTCCCATCTGCGGTGATGACTGCGGCCAGGTCGGGTTTGTCCACCACCACCACTTCAGTCTCGGTCCCGGCAATCACCGACGCCGAGCGCGGCTCGCCCGTCAACAGGCTCATCTCGCCGAAGAAATCGGCCGGGCCAAGTTCGTCCAGGGTCGTCGCCGGCGCGTTCTCGCCGCGCACCTCCACGCGCACCTTGCCCGACTTGATGACGAACAGCGAGTCGCCGGCCTCGCCCTGCTGGACCAGCGCCTCGCCCGCCGTGTAGCGCTGCAGGGCCGCGCCGCGCACCAGCTGCTCGATCTGCGCGTCGCTCAACGGGGCGAACAAGGGCAGCGGGCGCAGCGCGGCAAAGACCTCGCGGCGCAGCCGCTCCTGCGCGCGGGCCTCGTGATCCTCAGGCAGCGCCCGCATCGTCACTTCGCGGATTGGGAAGGGGATGGTCATGTCGGCGCGACGCAACTCGTACCACACGCGTGTCGTCACCGCATCCCGGATTTGCTCGACGCGGGCGTAATCGCCGATGTAATAGCGGAGGTCGTACTGGATAGCGAAATCGCCGTAGCCGGTCACGATGGCTTCAGGTGCGGGCGCGGCGGCCACACCCTCGACGCCGATCGCCGCCCTGACCAGCACGTCTTTAACCAGCCCCGGCGGATGGCGATAGGCCACGCCGACCTGGACGTGCAGGCGCTGCAGGGGCGTGGGGCGCGAGTAGTTGACGATGTCCTGCCGGGCGGCGCTGGCGTTCGGCAAAAAGATGTTGTGATTGTCGCGGGTGCGCAGTGTGAGCGTGCGCCAGTTCATCTGCGCCACCTGGCCTTCTTTGTCGCCCACGTACACCCAGTCGCCGACGGCGAAAGGCCGCTCGATTTGCAACGCCAGCCCGGCGATGATGTTGCTCAACATGTCCTGCAGCGCGAGGCCGATGACCGCCGAGAGCACCGTGGAGGTGACGAGCAGGCCGCTCAGGTCCACCTGGAAAACACGGTTGAGCACAGCCAGCGCCACGATCACCAGCGCGACGAAGTTGAACAAGTCCACCATCAGGCGCGGGACGGTCATATGCCGCCGTTGGCCGAGGACGTAATCCCACAGGAACAGGTCGAAGAGCTGCAGCGCGGCGTTGGCGGCGAGCATGATCCCGGCGGCGACGATGACCTGAAGGAGTGTCGTCTCCGCCGGCAGCCCGGCGCCCTGGACGACGAGATACAGCCCGGCCATGGCCGCGGTCAACAGGAGCGAGGTCTGTACCCGGCGCACGGGCGCGAATCCGCGCAGCAGCCACAAGACGAAGGCGACGCCCACCCCAAGCCCGGTGGCCTGGGCCAGATGGAGGAGCAAATCCTGATTCATCGAGGGCCTGTAGGGGCGAGGCTTGCCCTCGCCCTGTCATGACGCCGAGTAAATTTCAAACTGCGCCTCGCCCGCTAATACTTTGGCTAATTTGGCATCGCGCGTCAGGATCGTCAGCCCGGCCTGGACAGCCGTAGCGGTAATCAGCGCATCCATCCAGCCCAGGCCGTGCGGCTCGTAGCGCTGCATCCATTCACCGGCTCGCCGGGCTGCGCGTGAATCGAGTGGGAGCGCAGTGAAATGGGAGAGAATGGCCTCGTGCCGCGCCACCTCGGCGGGTTTGACCCCGCGCCACAACTCAGCCTCGCTGATGGTTGAGATGTAGCCCGTGAGCGTTCCGTCAATCACGGCCCGAAAGCGCGCCCGCAGCGCGGGACGGCCGCGGTAGATGTCAATCAGCGCGCCCGTGTCGAACAACCGCTCGCGGGGGTCAGGCATCCGCCCACTCGCTGCGCCAGCGGGCGCGGCCGCGCGTCAGCCAATCGTCGTCAATGTCGGTCCGGTCAGCCCACAGGCCAAAGCCTTCCAGCGCCAGGGCGCGCCGGTCCCGGCCCGTCGGGCGCAGGCGCTCGTAAGCCTCGATGCCCAAAATCACGGCCACAGGCTTGCCGCCGCGTTCGACGATGATCGGCCCGCCCGTGCGCGCAATTTCGCCGAGCACCTGGCCGAAGCGGTTCTTCACCTCGGTGGCCGGCAGAACCCGTTTGCTTTTACTCTTCGCCGCCATGCGTCTCTCTCCATTGGCTAATCCGATTAGCCAATCATAGTTTAGCCTCGAAAACGGCGAACGTCAATTGTCGGGGCCAAAACCGGGCCGCCTGTCTCAGCGGCCCGGTTTGTGTCAGGGGGTGGGAAACAGAAACGGCGTGGGCGTCGCCAACCCGCCGGGGCCGGCGCGGCTGGCAATCGCCGCGAAGGTGAAGAACAGGCACATTATGGCGAAGATGCCCGCCGCCACGACGAGGAACACGCCGCCGGTCGCCATGCCTGCGCCGGCCAGCCAGCGCGCCCGCCGGGGGTCAAGCGCGTCTTTCGAGTGAAACCAGATGATCAACCCCAGGCCAAAAGCCAGCAGCGGCAGCACCCACGAGAACCCGGCGCACGAGGCCAACGCCATGATCCCGGAGATGGCTGCCACCAGCGCGCCCATGTCGGTGCTGTTGCCTTGATAGGGCGCCTCGCCCGTTTTGGGCCGCAACGCCGAGGCCTCGCTGTGCGGGATGCCCGCCGCATAGCGTCCCGGCCCGTGCACCGGCTTCCCGGCGGTGTCAAACTCCAGCGCGTGCTCCGGGCACAACCGCTCGCCCGTCTCCGCGTACCACAGGCACGAGCCGCACACCGCCTTGCGGCAGACCTCGCAATGCTCGACGGCGGGGCGGTCGGGATGCTGAAAACAAGTTTCGGGAGGCATAGACAACGTATTGCGTATTGCGTAGTCCGTCCCAAAGGGATGCTTCGCGACCTGAAGGCCGTTCGCGATATTCCGTTCACGCAATACGCATTACGTTTTACGCATTACGTTTTACGTTCCCTCTTCCCACGAATTCAAATACTTCTCCTGCGCCGGCGTCAGCCGGTCAATCGCCACGCCCATCGCCGCGAGTTTCAGGCGGGCGATCTCGCGGTCAATCGCGGTCGGGATGGAGTAGACCTTCTTCTCCAGTTCCTTCGCGTGAGTGACCATGTACTCCGCGCCGAGCGCCTGGTTGGCGAAGGACATGTCCATCACGCTCGCGGGGTGGCCTTCCGCCGAGGCCAGGTTGATCAGGCGGCCCTCGCCGAGCAGGTTGATGCGCCGGCCGTCGTTGAGCGTGTACTGATCCACGAACTCGCGCACCCTCTTCTTCGCTTTCGACAGGGCTTCGAGTTCGGGGATGTTGATCTCCATGTTGAAGTGGCCGGAGTTGGCGATGATCGCCCCGTCCTTCATCACGGCGAAATCTTCCTTGTCAATCACGTTGATGTCGCCCGTCACTGTACAGAAGATGTCGCCGATCTTCGCCGCCTCGTCCATCGGCATCACGCGGAAGCCGTCCATCACCGCCTCTAGCGCGGGCAGCGGGTCAATCTCGGTGACGACGACGTTCGCGCCCATGCCGCGCGCGCGGTTGGCGAGGCCGCGCCCGCACCAGCCGTAACCCGCGACGACGAAGGTTTTGCCCGCAAGCAGGATGTTTGTCGCGCGCACGATGCCGTCCAGGGTGGATTGCCCGGTCCCGTAGCGGTTGTCGAAGAAGTGCTTGGTCGCCGCGTCGTTGACGGCCATCACCGGGAACTTGAGCACGCCGTCGGCGGCCATCGCGCGCAGGCGGATGACGCCCGTCGTCGTCTCCTCCGTCCCGCCGATGACGCCGTCGAGCAGGTCGGTGCGCTCCTTGTGGATGGTACCGACCAGGTCCGCGCCGTCGTCCATCGTCAGGTGCGGCTTGTGGTCGAGCGCGGCTTTGATGTGCGCGTAGTAGGTCGCGTTGTCTTCGCCCTTCACCGCGTAGACGGGGATCTCGTAGTAGTTTACGAGCGCGGCGGCCACGTCGTCCTGCGTCGAGAGCGGGTTCGAGGCGCACAGCACCACGTCCGCGCCGCCGAGCTGCAGCGTGTGCATCAGGTTAGCGGTCTCGGTGGTGACGTGCAGGCAGGCCGAAATGCGGATGCCCTTGAGCGGCTGCTCCTTCTGGAACCGCTCGCGGATCAGGCGCAGCACCGGCATCTCCTGTTCGGCCCAGTCAATGCGGTAGCGCCCGCCCTCAGCCAGGCGAGGGTTTTTGATGTCGAAGTTTTTGATAGTCAAGGTCGTTCTCCTTTTTGATTTGCGTGCATCAGAACAAAGGCTTGGTCAGTCTACGGCTTTTTTTGTCAACGGATGGAACGGATTGACCGGATTTTCGCGAAGCGATCCGCTCAATCCGTTGACAACCGCCGCCGCAATTGAACCGGGAAACTGCTCTAACACAGGTTGGTGTTATCTACTCTCTTACGGCCAGCCCCTCGTAAAAAGGGCAATAGCAGGTATAGCCTAACTTCTCGTAGACGCGAATCGCCGCCGCGTTTTTTTGATTGACATTCAGCGCGATAGTTCGCAGATGCATATCCAATAATTCAGTCGTAACCGCGCTCGTGACCCGCGCGGCCAGCCCGCGCCCGCGGCGATCTCGGCGGGTGTAGACGTTGCCCACAGCCCCCACGCCTTCGGACGGCGCGACCAGGTGCGTCCCCGCCGCTGCGACGAGCGCTCCGCCCTCGCGGAGTCCGTAGAACACGCCGTTCTCGACCATCTCCAGGGTGAAGAAATCCGGCACTTCGCCCGTGGGCCGCCCGTCGTCGTATAACTCGCGCAAGGCCGGCAAGTCTTCCGGGCCAAGCCGCGCCACCCCGTCACGCGGCGTGGGACAGAAACTTTCACCGTCCACCGTCATGCGCCACATGGCCGTCTCGCCCTCGACGCGCCAGCGCTTTTTGATCAGCGGCAAAATCTCGGGCCGGATGGATAAGTACATTTTGCGCTCGTCCTTGATTTCGTCAAGGATGGCGTCCACGGCCTCCGCCTGGCCGAGGGCGAAGATCACTGGCGTCTCGAACGCACGGTAAAGCAAGACAATCGCGCGCTCATCGCCCGCTGCGCCATACCACTCGCTCACTTCCCAGAATCCGGGCGCGAGGTCGCCCAGCGCGTAGACGGCCCAGGCGCGGTCGGTCTCCAGTCTAGCGCGGATGTCGGCCGGGTCGCTGA
>DAOTXG010000673.1:0-4760 GCA_034435515.1 Anaerolineales bacterium | reverse complement strand
GGAGCGAACCCTTCTTCGCCGACCCGGTCGGGTTCCAGAACAACCTGCAATGGACGGGTCAGGACTTTTGGGTGGGCAAAAACGTGTTGGGTATCGTACTGGAGGTGCCGAACAGCGCGCTCGGTCCTAACCCGCAGATCGGCGTATGGGGGCGGACGATGGCACTGGTGCATGGGACGCTTACCGCCGTCAATCAAATGGGCCGCCCTGGGAACAATGTCTTTCGGCAGGGAGCAGACACCAACGCCACCCCACCCGCGCAACAGCGGGAGCGATTCGCTTCTCAATATTTGGCCATGTTCAAGACATTTGGTTACACCGAGGCGGAGGCGACCAGGCTCGCCTGGGAGTGGTTGCCGGATATTCTGCCCTACAATTACACGAGCGCCGCCGGCTACCCCAATGGTCGCCAACTCGCCGATGATATCGCCGATAATCTCGTCGAGATTATTACGCAGGGAAAGATGAAAGACGATTTGCTGAGTCCGCACACGGACTATCTGGCGGAATTTCCATATCTGGGAATACCCCACGGGATTTAGCAGCGCGTCCGGGCTGCGGCGATCCCGGTTTTGTGTGGGAGGGTACGCTGGAAGTGTTAGAGGCCGTCTTACAGCGGGCCGGCGCTCCGATCATTGCCGGTCCCATAGTGAAAGCGCCAGTCAATGAAGGATATCCATCAAGAACGTGAAGTCGTAAGCCGCTTGCAACGGTGGGCAGAGCAGCAGGCCTCGGTTCGAGCGATGCTCCTGACCAGCACGCGCGCCAACCCACGCGCCTCGGTGGACGCCTTCTCGGATTATGATGTCGTTCTGGTCGTTCTGGACATTCAGCCCTTCTTTGAGGAGAGGAGCTGGTTACAGGATTTTGGCGAGGTTCTCGTGGCCTATTGGGATCCGATCCATCCCGCGCCTGACTATGGCATCGACCAGGTCGGAAACGTCACGCAATATGCGGATGGCCTCAAGATTGATTTCACCCTTTGGCCCGTCGAGTTATTGCGCCGGATCGCAAAAGTGAAGAAGTTACCAGCCGATCTGGATGTTGGATATACCGTTCTGGTTGATAAAGACCATCTGACCGATGAGATGCCCGCGCCCACTTACACGGCCTACGTTCCGAAGCCGCCAACCGAGGCAGCGTATCACAAGGTCGTCGAAGATTTCTTTAGCGACGCTCCTTACGTGGCGAAGTGCCTGTGGCGCGACGAGCTTATGCCAGCCAAATGGTGCCTGGACTACGATATGAAGCACAATGATCTGCGCCAGATGCTTGAATGGCGCATGGAACTCGATCATGACTGGTCAGCGCCCACGGGCGCCTTAGGCAAGGGGTTGAAAAAGAAACTGCCGCCCAGGCTTTGGTCGGAACTGGAAAGGACCTACGTGGGCGCCGGGATCGAGGAAAACTGGGAGGCGTTATTTAGAACTCTCTCGCTCTTTCGCGATGTCGGGATGGAAGTCGCCGCACATTTAGGATATGCCTATCCTGATGACCTGGATCGGCGGGTAACGGCTTATGTGCAGAAAATGAAGAACCTGGACTTCGAAAGCAAGACATGAGGGAGGCGCCATAAGAGTCATACAACTCTCACTACAATCAGGCTATCCGTGTACAATACGCCGTCATGCCCTCCATCACCTCGGCAGAGCGGCGTCGGGTTTTTGCGTTCGCCGTCCTGATCCTCGTCGCGGTCAACCTGCCTTACCTGCTGGCTTACGCGACTCCCGCGCCTTACGTCTTCGGCGGCATCCTCTTCAACCCGATGGACGGCCAGTCTTACTTCGCCAAGATGCGCGAGGGCTGGCGCGGCGAGTGGCTGTTCACGCTGCCCTACACGGCGCGGCCTGGCCCCGGCGTCTTCATCTTCACCTATTATCTGTTCCTCGGCCACCTGGCGCGCTGGTCAGGCGCGAGCCTCGACCTGGTCTATCACCTCGCGCGCGTCGCCGGGGGGCTGGCGCTCCTCCTCAGCGCCTATCATTTCATCGCCCGCTTCTTTGAGTCCCCGCGCCGCCGCCTCGCCGCCTGGCTGTGCTTCGTGCTAACCTCCGGCCTCGGCTGGCTGTACGTCGTCCTGCGCGCGCTCGCGCCCCGCGCGGCGCTGCCTGAACCGCCCGGCGGAATCACTGCCGACCTGTGGGTAGCGGAATTGATCCCTTTCCTCTCAATCTTCGCCAACTCCCATTTCTGTTTCACCGCCGCGCTGATGCTGTGGGTGTTTGAATGGACGCTTCCCGGCCTGGCCGCCTGGCCCCCACATGGCATGGGGATGCCACTGCTACGCCCTCTCATTTTCACCGCGCTGGCGGTGACCCTCATCGCCCAGGCTCAGCCGCTGGCGCTCATCACCATCGGCCTCGTGCTCGGCGCGCTGACCGCGTGCGCGTGGCACGCGATTTCATCCCACGCCCCGCACGGGCGACCGCAAGGGTCGCCCCTACCCCCCCCTACCCCCGCACCCCGCGCGAAGCAACACTTTGATTTATTCCTCCCCCTGCTCACCGTCGCCCTCTTTGCCCTCCCGTGGCTGCTTTACGATTATTGGGTCACGGCAACGCACCCCATCCTCCGGGAGTGGAACGCGCAGAACGTCACGCCCTCGCCGCCGTTTTGGGAGGCGCTCATCTCTGGCGGGCTGCCGCTGTTCTTCGCCCTCCCCGGCATCGCTGTCGCCGCACGGCGGCGCTCGCCGCGTGATCTCATTTTGCTGGCCTGGTTCGGCCTCGCGGCGCTCTCGCTTTACGCGCCCTTCTCGCTCCAGCGCCGCCTCTCGCTTGGCCTGTGGATGCCCCTGACGCTCCTGGCCGTCATTGGCCTGGGCGACGTCCTCTGGCCGCGTCTCTCTGCGCGCTCGCGAAGCATCCCCTGGGGATGGCGGCCCTTCGTGGTTAGCCTCGTCGCCGTCGGCGCGCTGACCAGCAACCTGCTCGTCTGGGTCTCAACGGTGGGCGGCATTCAAGTGCGCGCGCCGGAGATTTTCCTCACCCAGGACGAGGCGGCGGCGATGGGATGGCTTGCCGCGAACGCCGCGCCGGGCGCGCTCGTCCTGGCCGGGCCGGCGACCGGGCTGTTCCTCCCCGCCCGCACCGATGCGCGCGTGATCTATGGCCACGCGTTCGAGACAGTCCAGGCCGAAGCGCAGAAACAGGCGGTGGACGATTTTTACGCCGGCCGGCTTGCGCCCGAGGCCTTCCTCACCGCCCACGCAGTGGACTATATCTTTTACGGGCCGCGCGAGGCCGAACTTGGCCCGTTCCCCGAACTGAAAGGCTGGCGCGTCCTGTTTCAGCAGGGCGAGGTGGTGATTTATGGACGCTGAGGGCGGATCGCGTATTGCGTCCCAAAGGGATGCTTCGCGATATTGCGTATTGCGTGTTGCGTATCGTGCATCGCGCATCGCCTATCGCGGATCGCTTATCGCAGATCGCCTATCGCAGCTTGCGGATCGCCTGTCACGTACCGCCTATCGCGGATTGCCTATCGTATATCGCCCATCGCTCTTTGCCTCACGCTTCACGCTTCACGCTTCACGCTCCACGCTTCACGCTCCACGCAACACGCAGCACGTCCGGGCCTTTCTTCTTCCTCCTTCCTTCTTCCTCCTTGCCCTTATTTACCTCTGGCCTCTAACTCTCCATCCTGATTTCATTCCCTTCCCGCCTAAGTCCCAGTTCACCGACTTGCTTATTACGCACCTGCCCAACGCCGAATACATCCGCGAGTGGCTCGCGTGTTGCGGCCAGTTGCCGCTGTGGAACATGCAGATATTCGCCGGCCAGCCCTTCGCCGCCGACCCGCTCGCCGGCCTCTGGTATCCGCCGGGCTGGCTGCTGCTGATCCTGCCGCTGCCGTTCGCCTTCAACCTGCTGTTTGCGCTTCACCTGGCGTTCGCCGGTTACGGCCTCTACTGTTTCCTGCGGGACGAGGGTCTGCCCTTTCTCCCGGCTCTGCTCGGGGGGCTGGTCTTCTGCGGCGCGCCCAAGTTGATCGCCCACATCGGCGCGGGGCACGTCTCGCTGGTGTTCGCTGTCGCGTGGACGCCCTGGCTGATCTTCGCCCTCAAGCGCGCGTGGCAGCGGCACGCTGCGCGCCATGCCGACGCTGGGAGCGGACTGAAACGGGGCGCGTTGGCCGGCGCCTGCCTGGCCCTCATCTTCCTCGCCGACGTGCGTTGGGCGTTTTACGCGGCGGCGCTGGGCGCGGCGTACTGGCTGGCGTTGCTTTTTAGAGCGGTAAATCAACGCGCTGCTTCGGCAATTGCAGTGATCAAACCCATGCTCGCCTTTGTCGCCTTCTTTCTCGCCCTCAGCGCCATCCTCGCCATCCCGCTCGCCGAATTTCTCCGCCACTCGAACCGGACGGCGCTCACGCTGGCGGAGGCGGCGATCTATTCTCTACCGCCCTATCCTTATCTGCTCGGCCTCGTCATCCCCGATCTCGGCGGCTTCTACGAATGGATGACCTACCTGGGCGTCATCCCGCTTTTGCTGTCTTTTCCTGGTCTGAGCCGCCGGACGCTTTTCTGGGCCGCCGTCGTCGTCTTCGCCGTCGCCTTCTCGCTCGGGTCAAACTTCGTCGTCTTCCCGCTCCTCTTCCGCCTGCTTCCCGGCCTCGGCTTTCTGCGCGTGCCGCCCCGAGCCTGGTTCGTCGTCGCGCTGGGCGTCAGCCTCCTCGCCGCCCACGGCGCGCAATCTCTGATCTCAAATATCCTCCCTCGCCTCCTCGCGCGCTATACTTCCGCCCCCCCCCACGTCCGT
>DAOTXG010000672.1:0-7093 GCA_034435515.1 Anaerolineales bacterium | reverse complement strand
CGCCGTCGCCGGCCGGATAGAACATCGTCAGGTGGACTGTATGCTCACCTCTCGGCTCTGGCCCGCGCAGGTGGATGGTGAAGTCGAACTCGGTATCCATGGCTTCAATCAGGCTGAGCGAGGCGACTTCGTCGCCTCGTGCATTGGTCACGGCGACCTCGACGCTGGGGCGCTCCAGGAACGGGGTGAGTTGGAAGTTGAGTTTCACCCGCCGCCCGTCGGCGTAAGGCTTGACGGCCACGGCCATAAAGCGCATGTCCTCGCGGGCGCGGGGTTGGGGAATATCGTCGGCAGAGTCGTAGAGAGGGATATCGGCCATGAGGGGATTATACCGCGTTGCGGATGGCGAATAGCCGATGGCGGATAGCCGATAGCGGCATGAGCCATCCGCCACGCGAAGCGGCCATCCGCCATCCGCTACTTCACGTCCAGTTCGAAAATGTAAGTCACCTGATTTTGATACGTCCACTCGGCGGTGACTTGCAGCGAGTATTGGCCGGGTGTGTCGAGGCGATAAGGAACAGTGTTCGACGCGGGCGTGATGGCGGCGGCTCTGATCGGCGCGCCGCTGGGATCGAGCTCGGCGACCCACAACACGGCGGGCGGGGCAGACAGCGCGACGACGATGTTGACGCTCGCCCCGGCTGGCGCGGTGAGGCGCGTGCCCGGCTGACCGGGCGCGCTGCTGCCACCGCCCAGCGTGTTTCCGCTGCTGGCCTGCCAGTTGTAGAAACTCTGCACGCCGGTCACACTCTGCCCGCCGTACTCGAGACGAATCTGGGGGATGACGGGCGTGGGCGGGATGCCCGGAGGCGGCCCGCCCGGCTGAAGCGGAACCGCGCGGCCGAACCCGAACCCGAACACCCAACAGCCTGTGGCGAACAGCGGCAGCAAAGTGATTAGTAAGAAGCGCGAAACAGTCTTAAGCATGAGGGAATTATATCGCAGGTGGTGTGCTACAATCGGATTGCTGATTGCTGATGGTTGATTGCCGATTGAAGCACAAATCAGCAATCAGAAATCCCAAATCAACAATCCTGGTGTCCCTATGACCAACCATTTCCGCATCGAGACTCTCTCCATCCACGCCGGGCAGGAGCCGGACCCCGCGACCGGCGCGGTGATGACGCCGATTTACCAGACGGCGACCTTCGTGCAACAAGGCGTGGGCGAGCACAAGGGCTACGAGTACGCCCGGACGGGCAACCCCACGCGGACGGCGCTGGAGGCCTGCCTGGCGGCGCTCGAAGGCGCGGAGCACGGGCTGGCGTTCGCCTCGGGCATGGCGGCGATTGACACCCTGCTGAAGCTGCTCGACCCCGGCGACCACGTGCTGGCGAGCGACGACGTTTACGGCGGAACGTTCCGGCTGTTTGACAAACAGTACAAGAAATATGGCGTCGAGTTTTCCTACGTGGAAAGCACCGACCTGAACGAGGTCAAAGGGGGGTTGCGGCCGAACACGCGCTTCGTGTGGCTGGAGACGCCGACCAATCCGCGCCTGAAGGTGGCGGACATCCGCGCGATTGCGGACGCGGCGCACCAGCACAATCCGGCCATCCGGGTGATCGTAGACAACACCTTCGCCACCCCCTATTTGCAGCAGCCGCTCGCGCTGGGCGCAGACGTCGTCGTGCATTCGACGACGAAGTATTTGGGCGGGCACTCGGACGTGGTGGGCGGCGCGGCGCTGACGAGCGACGCGGCGCTGCACGAGCGCCTGAAATTTTTGCAGAACGCGGCCGGCGCGGTTCCCGGCCCGATGGATTGCTTTCTCGTCCTGCGCGGGGTCAAGACGCTGCCCATCCGCATGGACCGGCACGGGGAGAATGCGTTGGCGGTGGCGCAGTTCCTGTCTGACCACCCGGCGGTGACGGAGGTGATTTATCCGGGGCTGGAGACGCACCCGCACTATGCGACGACAAAAAAGCAGATGCGGAACGGCGGCGGGATGATTTCGTTCTTCGTGCGGGGCGGCGAGGCGGCGGCGCGGGAACTCGCCGCCCGCACCCGCTTGTTCGCGCTGGCCGAGTCGCTGGGCGGCGTCGAGTCGCTCGTCGAGCTGCCGGCGGCGATGACGCACGGCTCGACCGCCGGCTCACCGCTCGAAGTCGAGCCGGGACTGATCCGGCTTTCGGTCGGGCTGGAGAATAAAGAAGATTTGATCGAGGATCTGGCGGAGGCGTTGAAAGATTTCTGATCTACGTGCGACGCACTCGCTTCGCGGAAGTGCGTCGCACGTGGAGGCAGAAGTTGATTATTTAAGCCGGCTGTCAAAGAACTCGACGTTGCGCTGCATGGCAAGCGCCCAGTCCGCGCCGACGAAGAAGTGGCTGGCGTTGGGATAGGCATAGTAGGCCACGTCTTTGCCGGCGTCGGTCAGAGCCTGAGCGAGGCGGAGCGACCAGGCGGGCGGCACGGTCGGATCGTTTTGGCCCTGGTGGATGAGGACCGGCGCATCGACGTAGGCCAGGTAATTGAGGGGCGACATGCGCGCGTAGGCGGCCAGGTTTTCTTCGGGCGAGAAGGGCCAATCGGGGCCGAGCGGCTCGGGGCCGCGCGAGGCGGCAATGAGGCGATAGTTATCGCCGGCATCCCCGCTCATGGCGCTGTAAAGCACGGCGGCGCGCAGCCCTGGTGGGTTGACAGTTAACGCCGTCAGCGCAATCCCGCCCCCCATGCTGTGTCCCCACAGGCCGATGGAGTCGGCGCGCGCCTGCGGGAGTGATTTCACCGAAGCAATCAAATTCAATACGTCCACCGTCATGCCGGTGCGGAAGGGATCGGGGCCGGGGTCGGAGCCGCCGTAGAGGCGGTAGTCCGGCGCGAGGGTTAAGTAGCCGCGTTGAGCGAGGTAGTCGGCGGCCTCGCGGGTGCCCAGGCCCGTGACGTAGAGGCGCTGATCGTAGTAAGGGTGATTGAGGATGACGACAGGAAACGGCCCGTCGCCAGCCGGCATGTTCATCAGGCCGGTGATGCGCAGGCCGTCGGAGGAGTAGGCGATGAGGTAACGGGTGAAGGCGGGCGGCTGTTCGAGCCGTTGGACGATTTCAATCGGCCCGCCAGGATAGGCGCGAGCGCGCAGGCCGTCAATGGTGTAGGGGAAAAGCGGGTCGGGAGTCGGGGAGGCAGTTGGGGGAGGCGGGAGGGGGTGAGCAGTTGGATGAAAGAACTCCGGGAACTGAAGGAACTCAGGAGACGGCGTGGGGGAAGGGTGAGGCGTGGCTGCGGGTTGGATGGAAGGCGAGCTGGCCCGTGCAGGGGAGGCGCAGGCCGCGAGGAGGACGAGGCCGAAAGGGAGAAGGCGTTGAGGTGTGTTCATCCGCAAATGGCTGCGACCCTAGCGGGGAGTAATTAGACGGATTATCGGTGCCTGACTGTATCCGAATAGTCATCACCTTACCTTAGCCCTGATTAGGGATAATTCTGAATATGGAGATAGACGGCATGTAATTGCCTATCGCTGAGGAGCCAAGGAACCACTCATCTAGTGAAACCGCAAAGCTGGCCTCTCGCCGAATTCGAAAGCGAGGATCACCGCTGATATTCAATAAGTCAATAACATCTATGCCGATATTATCTACTGACATGAATACGTACAGACAGGCCACCTCCCGCTCTATCAGGTAATTCGAAAAGCCCGCATGGTTTTCCAGCAGTTGGGGGATGTCTTTATTAACATACCCGAACAAGTCGATAATTGGCTGATGAGCATAGTAACGAAGGGGTCCTAAGTCTGTCGCGCCAATTGGCTTACCGGGATCACATTCCATGTCAACATACTGTGTTGCGGGGATCCTGACATTCAGCATATAGCGGATGTTGGCTTGATAAACGCGATACCAATATTGCAGGCTTGTACCCAGCATCAGGACAACAATGGACGTCGCGGCGATCCTAGACCATCGATTTGTAAGGAGAAGGGACGATAACAGAATACCTGACCAGAAAATGAGATGGTTCATCGGTGCATATCTGCCGGCTGCACCAGGTTGCGGCAGATAAATGGCATAAGCAAGGTTGTGAAGAAGGATCCAGGCAAATATCACTAATACTAAACGGTGATTGGCATTAGATAGTTTTACGAGATGTTTTCGATGCCACAAAGTTACCCCATACTTTAATAGCAAAGGTATGACAAGAACGGTAAGTAGTCCTATGCTTATGATTGGGAGGGATAGCTCAGTTCCTTCCCAAATTCCGGGAAACTGCAACGCGGGGCCAGGCATAGAAGTGCCCCCGAACATATAGAGTAAGATGTAGCCCATCCATGAAGTCATATACACCCAGAGGGGCGGTTTTGCTCGTATCCACGCCATCTCAGGATTGCGTTCAATCATCAAGCGTTCTATCTCCATGGTTATTATTCGCTTGCCTTGGAAGCTCGTCGGAATTGGGGCACCCTCGCGCAACTGAAGATACAAGATCCAGGGGATAAGGAGTAGACACAGTGGAATGACCATGCTGATGATCTGAGGCGATATCCTGCGATGACGTAAGCCTTCAATAATCAAGATGGCCACTGCCAGTCCCACCCCTTCTATTCGAGTGAGGGCTAAGAATCCAAGGAGTATCCCAGCCAGTAACCATCTTTCTCGACTATAGGCGCATAAGGTTAACAAGCCAATAGTAGTAAAGAGGATGGTTTCCATACCGGAGAGCGCAATCCACAGGACGTTCCCAGAAACAATACAAATCAACGCTACCATCAATGCCAGCGCTTGTCGCCTGCGTGATTCGAATTGCTGTAAAAGTCGAAATGCCAAGTCGAAGCAGAGGCTCCCTGAAGCGATGAGTAGGCCAATGCCTAAGACCCTGGCTGCAATCAGAGGAGAAAATCCGATCATCAAGCAGGCCGTCAGGAAAAACACCCAGAGTGGACTGGTTGTTCCAATACCCTCGATGAGGCCCGGATTGTAGGTAAACTCAGCGTGTCTATACAGATTTCGCGCATAGACAAAGTGGATATAGGAATCCCCCATTGGGAATACTTGAGGTTCTGGGAGGATAAAGAACAAGGTTGAGATGAGCGCTGCTGCTGTAATTAGGGAGGCTGGTCGCACGTGTGAGTGGGACCAAAATATTGAACCCTTTACTGGCTGATAGTTTGCTTTCCATCTCCACATTCGATATCTCCTAATTGAGTCCGCCCATCAATTAAGATACCGTCCTAAAAGTCAGGCGGGTCTTTGGTTTCACGCACGAGGTAGAGGGTCTCTTGCGGCTGGCCGAATTCGTCCCGCTTTTCGAGCACCAGCGCCCAGTCGGGGTTGTAAGCGCCGATGGGGGTGTCTACGATAAACCAGCGGGGGAGTTTGAGGTAGAGCTTCACGTCATCCCGTTTTTCAAGTTGCTCGACAAACTTCCTTTCAATTTCAGAATTAGGATCCACAAGGACGTGATCGTAAACAGAATGCTTGGCGGGGACGAGGTATTCCTGCCAGCCGGGGATGTCTTCGAACTGGGTCATCTCGTAGGCTTCGTCAATCTTTTCGTATTGCACGCCTTCGGCCAGTTGCTCGGCCAATTTAGCCTTGACAAATTGAACGGCGAGCGCCGCGAAGCCGTGCGGGTTTTCGAGCGCGGCGCGCTGGCGAGCCGGGTCAGCGCGCTTGTAGATTTCGAGCAGCGTGCGGCGCGTTAGCCGGATGGGCGGCGTGGCGCGCTCCAGCAGGCTTTCCATGAGTTCGACGAGGTTGGGGAGGGTCAACGGATGGAACGGATGCAAGGGATGAGATTGGTAATTGGTAATTGCGCGCTCGGCGAGGTGGAGGGCAGTGAAAGCGTCCGTCGTCGCGTCGGCTTCGACGCGGGCGCGGGCGATGACGAGGCGGGGCGCAGGCATTTCGGCCTGGTTCAATTCGGCGACTACCTCGGCGATGAGTTTTTCGGAGTCAATCTTCACGGCGTAGCGCGTCTTGTGCCGGATGCGTTCCCACAGTTCTTTGAACTCCGGCTTGAGGGTGTATTCCTTGCGGAAGCGGGCGACGCCGCGCTGGCGGGCGTTGGCGGGCGGGGGCGGTAGTTCGCCGAGGCCGAAGTCCTCGCGCAGTTCGGATTGATATTGCGCCACGTACCGTTCGTAACTTTCGTTGGCGACGACGGTGAGGACGTTGAGCCGTTCGTCGTGGATGCGGTCGCCCTGCTGGTTTACGGCCAGGCGCACGCCGCGCCCGATCTCTTGCCGCTTCTTCATCTCGGAGGCGGTCTGGTTGAGCGTGCAAATCTGGAAGACGTTGGGGCTATCCCATCCCTCGCGCAGGGCAGAATGGGAGAAGATGAAGCAGGTCGGCTCTTCAAACGAGAGCAGGCGCTCCTTGTCGCGCATGATCAGGTCGTAGACCTCGCGGTCTTTTTCCGCTTCGCCGGTCTTGCTGTCTTCGTAGACAACTTCGCTGCTCCGGGTTTTGCGCGCCGCGAAGTAGGCAGCCCGCACTTGTTCTGGGGGGAAGGCCGCCCACGCAGCGTAGCGGGCCTTAAGGTCATCAAATGCGCGATCAAACAGCCGGCGGATCAGGCCGTCGGCGCGGGCGTAGTTGTCCACCCGGTCAATGAAGAACAGCGAGAGCACTTTGATCCCGGCAGGGTGAAGGCGTTCCTGCTTGCGGAAGTGTTCTTCAAGCGTGTAGCGAATCTGCGCGTCGAAGATCGCCTCTTTATCGGCCCCCTGCGACTCGCCGGAGCGAATCTCAACCCCGTTGGCGAAGCGGACGAGGCCCTCGGCGGCGTTGATCTCTTCGACGACGAAGGGGCGGTAGTCGGGGCGACTCGTTTTCTTTTCAAGCGCGTCGCCGGGCCGCACGGTGACGACCTGCTCTTTGACCTGCCCGCTTTTGAGCAGTTTGTGGACGGCGACCCGCGCGGTGAGCGTTTTCTTCTCGCTTTTGATCCCGTCAAGTCGTAGGAAGACGCGGTTGGCGTCCGCTTCCTGCTCGACGCCCGCGACCTCGATGCGCTTGACGAGGCCCTGCCGGTAGGCCTCGAACGGCGTGAGGCGGTAGACCAGGTTGTAGGGGTTGCGGTGCGTGGCGCTGTAGCGGAGCGCGAACAGCGGGTTGAGCGCGGCCAACGCCTTTACGCGCTGTTCGCTTTC
>DAOTXG010000671.1:0-2040 GCA_034435515.1 Anaerolineales bacterium | reverse complement strand
CGATCTCGCCCGTGTTGAGCACCTCGCGCAGTTTGTCGCCCACCAGGTCAATGATGGACTGGAAATCAAGTTCCGCCGCCAGTCCCTGCTGGATGCTATTGATGACGGCCAGTTCGGCGGCGCGTTGCTGCTCGGCTTTGAAGAGGCGCTGGGTCTCATCGAAGAGCCGCGCGTTCTCCAGCGCCACACTCAAACTGTTAGCCAGCGTAGTCAGCAGGCGCGCGTCCGAGTCGCTGAAGGCGTTCTCGCGGTCAACGTTTTGCAGGCTGATCATGCCTCGGACGACATCGCCCACGATCAACGGCGTGAACAGCATTGACTTGGGGTTCTCGGTGCCGGGGATCACGGTCATTCCCAATTCGGCGGAGCGCTGATCCGCGTTCTCGTTGATCAATACCGTCTGCCGGGTGCGAATGAGGTAGCGCGCGAACCCGGTGAACGGGCGGAGTTCAGGGTAATAGCGCACGCCTTTTTCGATGTTGTAGTTGAAGGAGGTGGTTTCTGTGCTATGGTCGTAGGAGGTGATGAGCACGGCCTGCGCGTCGAAAACCTCCCGAATCTTATCGCCCACCAAATCGTAGATGGCTTGCGTGTCGAGCCTGGAAGCCAGGCCTTCCTGCACACTGTTGATGATCGCGAGTTCAGAGACGCGCTGCTGCAGTTCGGCGGTGCGTTCGGCCACGCGCTGTTCCAAAGTCTGGTTGACGTATTGGAGTTCGGCGTTAGCGCGTTCACTGCGCTCATATTGCGCCTGCGAGAGTTCACGCTGCTCGCGCAGGAGTTGCTCGGCGCGCTCGTGCTCCCGGATCAGGCCGCGCACGTGGGTCAGATAAAAAGCCGCCGTCAAGGGCAGGGTCGCCGCGAGCAAAGCCAGCAACCAGCGGGCACCGGGCAAGTCCAACAGACTGTAGGCCAACACCAGCAGGGTCGCCGCCCCGCCCGCCCACCAGCGCCAGTTGCGCGGCAAAACCCGCCGGCGGTGGGATTGGGGTTCGCGCCAGGTGAATTCCCATTCGCACTGAGCGGCCCCTTCGGCCTGGCAGTGAACCTCGCGGACGTGCGCCACCATCCCGGCGCGCGTCAGAGTCGGGAGCGCCGCGAACATCCCCTGATACATCTGGCACACGGCCTTAATCCACCGCGCCCGCGCCTGAGCCGGGATGAGAGACAGTTGCCGCGATTGCCACTGAACGACGGCGGATTGCGGGGTGGCCCGTACGGTGAAGGCATCCACGGATTCGAGCGCCCAGGGAATCCGTTGATAAAGGCGTGATGTGGCTGGTGCCCAGTCGTGCGCCAGCGTGACCAACTTGTCGGGGAGGTTTTGCGCGCCCAGGTGGAAGCAGAACTGCTCGTCGCCGGAGAGAGCGCGACAGTGTTCCACCACCAGCAGCCAGAATTCGTGTGAATAGGTCTGAGTCGGATCGAGCAAGTCGGCGCGCGAGACGTGAAAGCGTGGATCGGGGATGGCGGCGTTCAGCCGCATCACCAGTTCGTCGAGAATGGCGGTTTGGGCTTGGGCGCGGCGCTCCGTGCGTTCAGGCGGAGGCAAATCGGCGGGAGACTCCTGCTCAGCCCGGCGGCCCACTTGTTCTTGCAGGATGTGGATGAGACGGATGAGAGACGGGCCCTTAACGTGCTCGATCGGCCGGCCGTCTTCGTCGTGACCAAAGGGCCGCCCAACGAGCGGGGTCGTGGGCCGCTGGGTGGACAGCGCTTCCGGGTTAGGAGCGCTTGGAGAAGCGGGAGGAGTATTCCTGGACATGAGCAGGCTTTCGTGAAAAGACGACTGACGCGAAGCGGTCACTACGCAAACCTTTTCCGTACCGGTTTCCCAGACCTATGAGGTCTCGGAGACCTCACAGGTCTGCGCCCGAAACTGGTGAAAGATTTCCGCCGACGTGTACTAAGTAAGTATCCAAAACTTCTTACTACTTTTTCTCATGCTCGCGGCGGATTCCCTGGCACTGCCCGCCAGGGCAAGTGTGCAATCCGCCGCCCGGCCGCCGGACGCTTCGCGCAAATCCGGCGGGAGCAAAA
>DAOTXG010000670.1:0-7389 GCA_034435515.1 Anaerolineales bacterium | reverse complement strand
TTTTGCTCCCGCCGGATTTGCGCGAAGCGTCCGGCGGCCGGGCGGCGGATTGCACACTTGCCCTGGCGGGCAGTGCCAGGGAATCCGCCGCGAGCATGAGAAAAAGTAGTAAGAAGTTTTGGATATTTACTTAGCGGTTCGTGCTTGTCGCCTCAGCCGGTCAGGGATGGAACACGGGGATGACCGACGTGTGCCACAGGCCCCAGATGAGATAGAAGGCGGTCGGGACGACCAGCCCCAACATCAGGAGCAGGAAGACATCGTCAAAGATGACCTGCCCGATCGGGACCTTTTCTTTTTCCTGCGGGGGTTTGGGTTGATCTGACATAGAATGCCTCCAGGGAGAGTGAGAGATGACTACGTGTTGCGTATTGCGTATTACGTATTGCGTAAGCGCGCTTCATACGCATTACGTTTTACGTTTTACGCTTTACGTTTTCCGCCTACCGCACCGCCACATCCGCGATCATGCCCAGGAATAAAAACAACAGGTAGTAACTGGAGAACTTGTAGTTCCGCCAGGCCACCGGGATTTCAGGCTGGCGCAGCAAGCGCCACGACGAAAAGACGAACGCGCCGCCCAGCAGCAGCGCCGCGGCCAGGTACACTGGCCCGAGATCGCGAGTTAGCACCGGGACGAGCGAGACGACGAGGGTCAGCACCGCTCCCGCCAGGATGGCGCGCACGGTCTGCAATCGGCCGGCCACGACGGGCAGCATGGGGATGCCCGCGCGCCGGTATTCGTTTTCTTTGCAGATGGCGAGGCTCCAGAAATGCGGAGGCGTCCAGAGGAAGATGATGGAGGCGAGCGCCCACGCGCCGGGGCCAATCGGGGCCACGGAGGCCCAGGCGGCCAGGAGCGGTGCGCTCCCTGTCCATCCGCCGACGACGATGTTCCACGGCGTGCGGCGCTTGAGCCAGAGGGTGTAGATCAAAACGTAGGTCACCGCCGCGATGCCAATGTGCAGCGTGACAATCCGCCCCAGCCGCCAACTGACTGCCAGCCCCGCGGCGATGAGCGCCGCGCCGACGACGAGCACCCACAGCGCCGGGAGTTTCCCCGCCGGGATTGGGCGGCGGCGCGTCCGCCCCATCAGCGCGTCAATATCCCGATCAAAATACTGATTGAAAACCGAGGCCCCGGCGGCCGTGAGCATCCCGGCCACAAATAACCATCCGAGCGGGCCCTGGTGCTCCACTCGCCGGCCCGCCACCAGCGCGGCGACCAGGGCGGTGAACGTCACCAATCCGATGACTGGCAGTTTGACCAGCACTGCCAGCGTCACAAGCCACTCCCACACGCGCCGGGCCGCGCGGGGCGTCGTCAATCCAACAGAACGGACGGCGAACGGGGCGCTTCGATTTTGCACAGGTCTCCTCCTGGCCGCGGGGCCGGCCGGGTCCTTAAGTGGATTAGCCTGACTGTCTTAGTGGCATTGTATTCGCCTCACTACCGGGGTTGTATGATTTGCGTCATATTTCGCAAATGACCTGGGAAATTGGTCACCCAAGCAGAACGCGCGTTCTACCCCCCTGCCCCCCCATTTGCGCCTGCCCAGGCTATGCCCTGCTGTGTCCTCAATGGCGCAAATGGGGGGACTAAGGGGGGTTTCGTTGCCTCCAATCACCCTAAGCGGATGACTTTAATCACTATAGTCCTGCAGGAGGACGAGTAAACTGGCAGTAACCCAATCGCCAGAGGTTTGGCATGTTATCTAAACGCCGCCTATTTCTCCCTGTACTCGCCCTGTTCGTCCTCGCCAGCAGCGCGCTCTCCGGCTGTCAAAGCGCGCAGGCGACCGGGGACGCCGGGCACGCGCTGGCGATGGCCCCGCTGGCCGATATGCCGCCGGAGGTTCAGTCGGCGCCGGTCACCGTGCGCGAGGCTTACCAGTTCGCCGTCGCCAATCCCGAAGTGCTCCAGCAGCTGCCGTGCTACTGCGGCTGCGGCGTCATGGGCCACACCTCCAACTACGCCTGCTACGTGGCCGGCGTAGATTCCAGCGGTCAGATCGCCTTCGACCCGCACGCGCTCGGCTGCACCATCTGCGTGGACATCACGCAGGACGCGATGCGCCTGCTCAAACAGGGCAAGGCTGTTCCCGAGATACGTGCGTACATAGACCAAACCTATGCTAAGTTTGGGCCGTCGAATATGCCCTGACTCGTCTCTTATCCTCATCGTTCTTGTCGCCTTAGGAGTGGCCTTCATCCCCGCGCCCACGCCGCCCACCGCGCCGGCCGACCGCCACATTCACGTTGACGCGGCAAGTTTCGCGTATTCGCCCTCCGTCATCAGCGTGAACCCCGGCGACCGCGTCACGCTTGAGTTTTCGTCTACCGACGTGGTGCACGGCCTCTATCTTGACGGCTACGGCCTCAGCCTCACCGCGGAGCCGGGGCAGACGGCGCGCCTCACCTTCACCGCCGACCGGCCCGGCTCGTTCCGTTTTCGCTGCTCCGTCACCTGTGGCCCGCTCCACCCGTTCATGATCGGCAAACTCAACGTCGGCCCCAACTGGCTGCTCTACCGCGCGATCGGCCTTGCCATGCTGGCCGCCCTCTCTGGCCTGCTCCTCGCCATGCCTTACGCAACATCGCGAAGCATCCCTTTGGGACGCAATACGTAATACGCTCTTTGCCATCCGCCATCCGCTATCTGCCATTCGCCATCTGCTATCTGCCATTCGCCATCCGCCATCTGCCATCCGCCATCCGCTATCTGCCATCCGCCATGCGCTACGACCTGACCCGCCTGCCTCTCGTCAAGCCGCTGCTCAAAAGCCGCTGGCCGCAATTCGGCCTCACGGCGTTGGCGCTCGGCGGGTTTGTGTTGGCTATCGTCGCGGGGCTGGTTGGCACGCCGGTCGGCAATCGCAACTTCGGCATCGGCTTCGTGTGGATTGCGTGGTGGGCGCTGCTCATGCTCGTCGCCGTTCCATTCTTCGGGCGCGGGTGGTGCAGCATTTGTCCCATCCCCGCGCCTGGCGAATGGCTCCAGCGCGGGGCGATCCTGAAGCCGCAGGGGCGCGGCCTCGGCCTGCGCCGCCGCTGGCCCAACCGGCTGCGCAACATCTGGCTGCAGAATATCGCCTTCGCGCTCGTCGCGCTGTTCAGCGCCGTCGTGCTCACCCAGCCGTCCATCACCGCGCTGGTCCTGGCCGCGTTTCTCTTCGTCGCCCTGGGCGTCAGTCTCGTCTTCGAGCGCCGCGCCTTCTGCCGCTACCTCTGCCCGGTCGGCGGCTTCATCGGCCTCTACGCGCAGCTCGCGCCGGTCGAAATCCGCGTCAAAGACCCGGCCCTGTGCGCGGCGCACACGACCAAGACCTGCTACACCGGCAGCGCCGACGGTTACGGCTGCCCCTGGCAGGTGTTCCCCGGCAGTCTTATCAAAAACACCTATTGCGGCCTGTGCGTCGAATGCCTGCGCACCTGCCCGCACGACAACATCGCGCTCAACCTGCGCGCCTTCGGGGCCGACCTCGCTGCGCCGGCCGGCCGCAGGCTCGACGAGGCCTTCAAAGCCTTCGTCATGCTCGGCTCGGCGCTCGTCTATTCGGCGGTGATGCTTGGGCCGTGGGGCGCGCTCAAAGCGGCGGCTTATGGGGTCGGGAGTCCCGCATGGTTTCTGTACGCAGCTGTTTTCTTGCTCTTGATTTTCGTCCTGCTCCCCGGCCTCTTCTGGATCGCCGTTTCGCTTGTTTCGCTTGTAGTGACGCACGCCAGTGCGTCAGCCGTTCGTAGTGACGCACGCCAGCGCGTCACCCAAAAGCAGTTATTTATCGCCCTCGCCTACGCCCTCGTTCCCCTCGGCCTCGCCGCGTGGATCGCCTTCAGCCTGTCGTTCGTCTTCGCCAATCTCTCGTATTTGTGGCCCGTGCTCTCCGACCCGCTCGGCTGGGGCTGGAATCTATTCGGGACGGCGCAGGCCGCGTGGACGCCATATCTCACCGGCGTCACGCCCGCGCTCCAGACCATAGTCCTCCTCGTCGGTCTCGCGTGGTCATCCGCGAGCGCGTATCAAATCGCGAATGAACAACTGCTCGGGCAATCTGGCAGATTGCCCTACAATCAGCAATCTGGCAGATTGCTCTACAACCAGCAATCTGGCAGATTGCCCCACAGGCACGTAGGACAAGCCGCTGGCTTGTCCCTGCCCGTCGCGGCCTTCGGTTTTCTCGTCACCCTCATCTTGCTAGGACTGTTGATCGCATGAACGCCGAGCGCGCCGCCCGCTTTGTCGTCATCGGCCTGGTGCTGGGTGTTCCGCTGGCCGTGTCCGCCGCTCTGTGGCTCAACCCATCGCAGGCGCTCACGCTTCACGCGCGCATCCCCGAAGCTGGCGGTTGGACTCCCGCCTCGATTACCGTGCAGGCCGGGGAGCCGCTCCATCTGCGCCTCACCTCCGACGACGTGGTTCACGGCTTCGCCGTCGGTCAGAGCGACTGGCCTGCGGTGGACGTGCTTCCCGGCCAGGTGACCGAGATCACGCTGAAGTTCGACCGGCCCGGAACCTACACGTTCTACTGCACCAAATGGTGCGGCTTGAACCATTGGCGGATGCGCGGGACGATTGAAGTGCTCGGCCCCACACCTGAACCGGCGACCGTCGCCCAGCCCATATACGTGAGCATCGGCCTTGACATTGACCGCCCGCATCCAGCGGCGATCACGCCAGAGCGCCGACCCTCCGCCGGGCGGGGGGCCGCCTTCGGAATCACGCTCCCCGCGCGGTTTCTCACGCCCGACGCCTATCGCGCCCAGGCGCCGGTCGAGGTCTGGCGATCCTTGCGGGTTGAGTCATTCGCTTCGTCATTGACTGATGCGGAAGTATGGGACCTGGTGGCTTTCGTATGGCAATCCAACTCCACGCCGGAGTCCATCGCGCGAGGCCGGGCGCTCTACGCCGCAAATTGCGCCGCCTGTCATGGTGAGCAGGGCGGAGGCGACGGGGTAATGGCCGAGGCGTTAGCCGTTCAGCTTTCCGGCGAGACGGGACACGAGGCTGGGAGGCCGGCGGCCTTCAACAACGCCGCGTCAATGCTCGGCGCCAGCCCGGCGCTCCTGCAGGGCAAGATCATCCGCGGCGGCATGGGCACGGGCATGCCCGCCTGGGGCGCGATCCTGACCGAGGCCCAAACCTGGGCGCTCGTGGATTATTTGTGGACGTTTCAGTTTGATCTGGAAGAGTAGCTTGTAGTGACGACTTCAGTCGTTCACGGTACGGCTTTTGAGCCTATCTGAAAGGAGTAGTTCGTACAATGAGACATAGTCACAAACGACCCAAACCCAAGCCAAAACCCTCCCTCGTGCCCTATATCCTGGTAGTCGGCGGCGTGGCCCTGCTCGGCCTGACCGCCTATTTGCTCTGGGGCGGCGCGTCCAAAGTGGCCGTCGAAGTGCAGGGCGCGCCCGCCCTGAAGGCGGACAAAGAGGGCGTGAACCTGGGGGAAGTGAAACTGGGACAGACCGTCGAGGTGTCGTTCCAGATCGCCAACGTGGGCGACCAGCCCCTGCGTTTTGCGGAGAAGCCCTACGTCGAAGTCCGGGAGGGATGTTGACCGCCCACGCCGACCATCGGTGCGATGGTCCTCCAGGCCGGCCAGACGACGACGCTTTCGATGCAATTCATGATGCACGGCGACATGGGCGGCCCGCACGACTTCCGCGTCCACCTGCCGACCAACGACCCGGCTCAGCCTGACAAGACGCTGGCGGTGCTGTCGAACTGGGTGCCGTGACGCGCAGCGGGGTCAACGGAGGGAACGGGTTTTACGGACACGGGTGAACACGGATGAACACGGATTTTAAAGATTTTTCATCACTGTTCAGGCTTCCTAAACCCTACACTACAACGAATTGGGGAAGGAACGAATTCGCCGACGAGAGCGAATTCGTTATTTCCTAAATTCGCTGCAGTGCCTCATCGAAACTCCAGCACAAACGTCATCTCCGGCGGGGAGTTGACCGAGAGCGGCCTCGCGCGCCACAGCCAAGCGACGACGCGCGCGGGCAGGCCCGTGATCTCGATGCCGTCTATTTCCGGCGTGGGCGGGCTCATGTTGTTGCAGCCGCCCGGATAGCCGCAGCTGCCTCCCTGGTGCAGGAATTGCGGGATGGCATAGGCCGCGCGCGGCTCGTCCGCGCGCAGCGTGGCAACGTTGCGCGAGTCCGCGTACGAGACGTAGATGTAGTTCAGGTTCATGTCGCGCGCGTTGTAGACGATGAGATCAAACCGGCCCCCGCCCAGCCGCGCCACGCACCCCGCGTCGTAGGCTGCCTCTGCGTACCTGGCCTGAGGCTGCCAGTGCAGGCGGGTGGGCGCGCAGTAAAATTGAAAGTCAGGGCTGCGGGTTAGAAACTCAGGGGTCGCGTTTCGGTCCACCATCCCGTAAAACTCGGCGGCGACCAACAGATAGGGGTTCAGGACAAAGCGGGATTCCTCAGACACGCCCTCGATGCTTTGACCGCCTGGGCCATAGTAAAACTGCCCGGCAATCCCCCACCACGGCAAACCGTCCACGATCTGGCCGAAGACCGCCTCCGAGGGGGTGTAATCACTCGCCAGCAAGTCGGGATAGCGGCGCACGGCCTCCATCCTCAGCCGCAGCACCTCGGCTTTGGTCATAAAGTCAAATTCAGTTGGGGTTTGCAGAGGAATGTCGAGCGCGGCTAATTTAGCCTGCGGGCCGAGCGCCAGTTGGTTGCGGTTGGGCGCGGGCGAGCGGACGACCCACAGCGCGACGAGGACGACCGCAAGGCAGGCCAGCGCGATCACGACCAGCCACAGGCCGGGTTTCCGCAGGCTGGTCTTCTCGACATTTGAATCAGTGGACACGTCCGATACGATCTAACGCTAACAGGGCGCATCACTGGCGCGGCTGGGCCGCTACGCCAAAGCCCTGCGTGTGCTCGAAGAAGGCTCTGTGAGGGTGATGCGTTTGGCTTTGGTGTGCGGCGGGGGAGCGCCTTCCAGGTAGTGGGCTGTGGTGCGCAGGTCGGCGTGGCCCATAAGTTTTTGTATTTCGTCCAGGTCTAAACCCGCCTCGCGCATACGGTGGGCGAAAGCGGCGCGGAGAGTGTGGACCGTCGCCTTCTTGGTCATCCCCGCCTTTTTGACGGCCTGAGCAAAGGCGCGTTGAACGCTAACGAGGCTTCGCCTCAGACCGACGAGATGTACCGGGTTAGGACAAGGGGGTTCCGGTTGTGGGAACGAGTGGAAAGCGGTATAACCGCTTCCGTCTAGCACCGCTGAGCGGTGAGTTGGCCTCAAGAGGCACCCCCACAACCGGAACCCACGATGAGTCTACCACATACCGCCTCCGAAATCCTGCGCGACCACGTGACCTTGGAAGTGGAAAGCATTGACCGGATGTACCTGAACGTCTA
>DAOTXG010000669.1:0-5629 GCA_034435515.1 Anaerolineales bacterium | reverse complement strand
CCCAGGTGCTTGTCCGGCCAGTGCGAGATGTCGTGAATCTCGTCCTCGGACTTGCCCCCGACGGCGAGGGGCTGCACCGCCCGGCTGTGGTACTCCGCCGACTGAATCTCGCGGCAATACGCGGCGAGCGTATCCAGGTGCTCGGCCAGTCTGGGCAGTTGATAGCGCCGCGCCTCGGCGGCCACGAGCATCGCCAGCGCGTGCAGCGAGTCCATCTTCCCCCGGAACCGGATGCGCGGGTGCGTCTTCGGCGCGAAATGCCCGGCGTCCAACTGCGTCATGTGGTCGGGCTTACCCGAAGGGGGCAGCGGCTGGCCGCAGACAGAGCAAACGGGGAGCGGGCCGGTGAGGATGACGGGGAAGGTTCCCGGCTTATCCCATTCCGGTTTTGGGGAAGGAGATTGGTAATTGGTAATTGGAGATTGAGGGGGTTCGAAGCGAATCTGGAGGTTGTGGGCTTTGAGGAAGTCCTGCGCGGCGGGGGAGAAGCGCGTGCCAGGGGGGAAGGCAGGCAGCTCGTTTTTGCCGTCGCGCCACATTTCGCGGAGTTCGGCTTCGGTGATAACCATGGGAGGGGCCGAAAGGCCTTGGGCGCTCAGGCGGTCACGCGCAGCCGCTCAATCAGGAAGGCGTAATCCAGGGCCACTTCCTTGAGATTGTCGTAGCGCCCGGAGGCTCCGGCGTGCCCCGCGTCCATGTTGGTCTTGAGCACAAGCAGGTTATCGTCGGTCTTGAGCGCGCGCAGCCGGGCGGCGAACTTGGCCGGCTCCCAATAGGCCACGCGCGGGTCGTTGAGGCCGGTGGTGATCAACAGGTCGGGGTAGGCCGTGGCGCGGAGGTTGTCGTAGGGCGAGTAGGACATCATGTAAGCGAAATGAGCCTGGTCGTCCGGGTTGCCCCACTGGTCGTATTCCAACGTCGTCAGCGGGATGGAGGAGTCGCTCATCGTATTGATCACGTCCACAAACGGGACCTTGGCCACGACGACCTTGAACAGGTCAGGGCGCATAGTCAGGCACGCGCCCACCAGCAGGCCGCCCGCCGACCCGCCGAGGATGGCTAGTTTTTCTTTGGACGTGTAGCCCTGGGCAATCAGATGCTCGGCGCAGGCGATGAAATCGGTGAAGGTGTTGCGCTTGTTGAGCATCTTGCCGCCTTCGTACCAGGCCCGGCCCAGTTCTGAGCCGCCGCGGATGTGAGCGATGGCGAACACAAAACCGCGGTCAATCAGGCTGAAGCGGTTGGAGTTGAAAGAGGCGTCAACGCTATATCCATAGGAACCGTAGCCGTAGAGCAGGGTCGGATTTTGCCCGTTCCTCTCCAGGCCCTTTTTGTAGACGATGGACATCGGTACCTGCGTCCCGTCCGGCGCGGTGGCGTACAGCCGCTCGGTGACGTACGCCGCCGGGTCGTGCCCGCTGGGGATTTCGTCCTGCTTTTTCAGTTCCCACTCCCCGGTGTCCATGTGAAAGTCAATGACCGAATTGGGCGTGATGAGCGAAGAGTAGGTGAAGCGCACCAGGTTCGTCTTGAACTCGGGGTTGGCCGCCGGCTGGATGTCGTAGACCGGCTCGGGGAAGGGCACGTAGCGCACGTCGCTCACCACGTCCGTCGCGGAAATGCGGATCTGCTTGAGGCCGCCCTGGCGCTCGAAGAGCACCAGGTAGTTCTCAAACGCGGCCGCATTTTCAAGCAGGACGTCGGCGCGGTGGGGAATGACCTCGCGCCAGTGCTCGCGGGCCGTGGCGCTGACGGGCGTCGCCATGAGCTTGAAGTTTTGCGCCTCTTCGTTGGCGACGACGTAAAAGCGTTCGCCGGAGTGTTCAATGCGGTATTCAATGCCCTGGCGGCGCGGCTGGAAGATGCGGAATTCGCCCTGCGGTTCGTCGGCCGGCAGAATGCGCCATTCGTCGGTGGTCGTGGAATGGGACCAGGCAGTCAGGTAAGCCTGGCTGCGCGTTTTATGCAGGAACAGGAAGTAGGTCTCGTCCGCTTCGTGATAGAGGAGCGTGTCCTGGCCCGGGTCGGCGCCGAGGACGTGGCGGTAAAGCTGATAAGGGCGCAGGGCCTCGTCCCGGGTGACGTAGAACAGGGTCCGGTTGTCGCTCGCCCACTCGACGCCTTCGTGAGAGTAGACGTTGCCGAAGGTGTTGGGGATGGCCTCCGGGTAGAGCGCGCCGCTCGTCAGGTCTTTGACCTGGAGGACGCATTTTTCCGAGCCGTCCGGGTCAAGCGAGTAGGCCAGTTTCTGGTGGTCGGGGCTGACAGCGAAGGCGCCGAGGCGGCAGAAGGCTTTGCCCTCCGCCAGGGCGTTCTGGTCGAGCAGGATTTCTTCAGGCGCGTCGAGCGAGCCGTGCTTGCGGCAGTAGAGAGGATACTGCTGGCCCGCCTCGTAGCGCGTGTAGTAAAAGTATTCGCCGCGCCGCTCGGGGACGGTGGCGTCGTCTTCCTTGATGCGGGCCTTCATCTCCTGGAAGAGCCGCTCTTGCAGGGGCCGGGTGTGCTGCATCATCTCGTCCAGGTAGTCGTTCTCGGCCTTGAGGTATTCCAGCACTGCCGGGTCTTCCCGGTAGCGCATCCAGAAATAGTCGTCCACGCGGGTCTGCCCGTGCTGGGTGGCAGCGTGTGGACGCCTGGGGGCGATGGGGAAAGAAGGCATATCTTTGGCTATAGAGGGCTGTTGCTTGTCGGCAACTGTCTACTGGCTCAGGGCTTTTCCAGAGTCGTGGGAGCGGTTTGTAACCGCGACCTTATGGCAAATCCGGCGGCCTATCGCGGACGCGAAGCGTATCCACTCCCACGCCACATTAGGCGTTCTCGGTCAAGGGAAAATGGAAAAGCCCTGCTTACTGACTCCAGTCGGCCGGGAACGTGACGTACACAAAGCGCACGCGGTTTGGCGCGCCGAAGGTGATGCTTGACCCTTTCGGGATGTAAATCACATCGCCCGGCCCGCCGCGCACCTGCTCGCTTCCCCGCGTGATGACCAACTCGCCTTCGAGCACGATGTCAATCTCGTCGTAGGTCAGCGTCCAGGGGAACTCGCCCTGGTCAAGTGCCATGTACCCGGCGGCCATCGGCGCGCCGTCGCTCGAGGTAATCACATCTTGGAGCCGCACGTTGGTCCCCGGCGTGGCGAGACCCTCGCCAAACGGCGCCATGGTCACGCCCGCCCCACGCACCACTTTGAGAGGCGGAAGAGTCGCGGGGCCTGGAGCAGGAGGCGCCGGGCGGTCGGGCGGAGGTTCGCGAATCAGCCGCACCCCCAGTTCTTTGGCGAGATCAACCGCCTCCGGTGTGATCAGATCCGCGTGGCCCAGGATGAGCAGGTCCGACTTCTGCTCGCGCGCCAGGCGGCGGATGTCGGCGGCGGTGAAAAGCTGGCGCATGAAGTTGGGATTTGGAATTTATTGACCGCCGCTCCTGCCGCCAAAGCCGCCCTTCGTGTTCTTGGGCAGGATCATTTCGACGTCCGAGTGCGGGCGCGGGATGACGTGCACCGAGACGAGTTCCCCGACCCGCTTGGCGGCGGCCGCCCCGGCGTCGGTCGCGGCCTTCACCGCGCCCACGTCCCCGCGCACCATCACGGTGACGTAGCCGCCGCCGACGTACTCGCTCCCGATGAGCGTGACGTTGGCGGCTTTGACCATGGCGTCGGCGGCTTCAATCGCGCCGATCAGGCCTCTGGTCTCGACCATCCCGAGGGCAATCATGGCGATGTCTACTGGCATGGTAGTCTCTCCTTGAAAATAGTGTTTGGGCTAATGGCGCTTTGTTGTCTATCAGGCGCGTATTACGTATTGCGTAACGATCCCTACGGAATACGCAACACGCAATACGCAATACGTCACCGCATCATTTCAGTCAGCTCTGCCAGCCGCCCCGTCAGCGTCCTCCGCCAGGCGTCGGACAATTCAGGCACGTCCAGCACACGGCGCAGGCTGTCGAGGTCGTCGCGCTGGCGGAACATGACCTGGTTGGCGAACTCAATCGTCACCCCTGCCGGATGGCGGGCGACTAACTCAAAGTCGTCCCCCGCCTTGACGATCCCTTCCTCCAGCACGCGCAGGTAAAAGCCGCTGAAGCTGGTTGCGTGAATAAGCGCCGGCAGGTCTTTGCGCCCGTGCTTGCCCGCCAGTTTGGAACACGGCTGGCGCGGCTGGCTGATCTGCACCAGCGCCGCCCCGGCGCGGAAGGCGTCGCCCAGGCAGACTTCGGACTCGTGCAGGCCGGAGATCGTGAAGTTCTCGCTAAACGCGCCTGGTTCCGGTCTGCGCCCGAAGACGGACTCCCAGTAGGGATAGTGGTCAAACGAATAGACGCACACAGCCTTGTCCGGCCCGCCGTGGTTTTTCAAGTCGGCCTGCTGGTCGCCGTCCAGGTTGTGGAAGCGGAGCATGGCCGAGGGCACGGGCTTCTTATGTCCGGCGGTCGAGACGAGGCGGCCCCGGTAGATTTGGGGTTCGGGCGCGCCGACGTTGATGGAGATGATCCTCATTCTCTAGGGCGGGTTGCCCCTCCAGTTCGCGACTTCGACGCTCTCGTACTTGATGGGATCGCGCGCGACGTCGAGCACGGCTTCGCGGAAGGCGATGGTCGCGGCTTTGCAGGCGGGCTGGTCGCCCGTGAGCATCACGCCCATGTAGTTGGTCTCCGAGGGCGGCATGGTGAGCGAGACGATGCGCACGGCGGCGGCCTTGAGCGCGGCGTCGAGCGCGTACACGCCCTCCAGCGGCGGGGCGATGAGATAGGCAATCGGGTCGCCGAGCGGGATGTTGCACACCTGGGAGAGATAAGAGCCGGTGCGCGAGATGAGGTGCGGGAAGAAGGCAATCGAGCCGTCTTCGTTGGCCGAATACCAGATGGCCTCATTCTTCATATAGCTGAGCGCGGCGTTCAGCCCGGAGCGCACTTCGGCGGGGTTCGGCCCGGCGAGAATGGCGAGGATTTCGCCGGAGAGCAGGCCGGAGGCGTGCTTCGCGCCCGCGTAGAACGAGCGCGCGTAGACCACCTCGACGTCGGCCATCTTCGTCGCCTCGTCAATCGCGACGTAGGTGGCGTCGTCGTTGTCGGCGGTGATCAGGCCGATGGACTTCTGCTCCGGCTTCAACTTCAAATGCTCCGCAAAGTTGGGATCAACGTTGGGGATGATCCGAACCGCGAGGGGGGTGGCGTAAATGGGGTCGAGGATAGCCATAGTTTCTCCAAGAACGGTAATTGGTAAGTGGTAATTACCAATTACAAATTACTCTTACTTCGTCGCCAGTTTCAATTTCACCCCCGACGCCTGGTGCTTCATCATCTTCTGCGCGAGTTGGATCGTGAAGGCCGCGCCTTCGAGCGGGTTGGTGCCGCCGTTCTCGAAGACGTTGCAGACCACGTCCCGGTCGGCGTCCGAGTCGCCGGCCTTGGGGCGGTAGGCCATGTAGGCGCTGAGCGATTCGGCGCGGCCGAGGCCGGGGCGCTCGCCGATGAGCAGGATGACCACGTCCGGCTTGAGCAGGTCGCCGATGTCGTTCAGCACGCCGACCCGGCAGTATTTGATGAAGAAGGGCGTGCCCACGCTGAGGCCGGCGGACTTCGCGCCCTGCAGGATCACCGGGAACATCTCGCGCACGTTGGCCTCGAC
>DAOTXG010000668.1:0-5308 GCA_034435515.1 Anaerolineales bacterium | reverse complement strand
TGGTCCATCAGGTTTTTGACTTCGAGGATCACGTGGCCACTGTCCAGGAGTCCGGTCTGTTGGAATTGGAATGTGATCGGGCCGCCTGTCACTCTTCGCGGGGTCAGGGAGCGGTCGAGGGGTTTCAGCCGGCCGGCCTCCAGCTGGAAGGGGATGATTTGCGTTTCACCTTTCGGGTCGCCGGAGACGAAGAACACCGCCGCGGTCCTGTCGCGGGGATCTACGGTCTGCATCGTGCCCGGCGTCACGTCGAACTCCAGCGTTTTGCGCTCACCGGGCGCAATGTACGACCGCGCTTTGGTAAGGCTCAGCAAGGCGTCGGCGAAACTCACTCCCGGCAGGGGGGGCTTGATGCCCTGGCTCAAGTGATACTTGAAAAAATACTCTTCGATGGGGAGCAGGGCGGGGAGCGACTCAGGATGGTGAAAAGCCAGGTCACGCACCTGCGGCGAGAGGGTGAAGGTGATGTGGATGTAATCGTCCAGATCCACCGCGCTTTCCGCCGAGCAGATGTTACAAACCATGTGCGCGTGGACGTCGCCGAGGTCTCTCAGGCTCTCCACCACACTACCGCACCCAATGCAGACCAGTTGCCAATTCATCTCAAATAGACCGAACTTCGTGGCGTAGAGGAAGAGGGCAATCGCCTCGTTCTCGGCTATCCCCTTTTCTTTGGCGTAGCGCAAGGGATTGATGCGGAAGAGCGCGAAGTCGTCGGCTGTGCGAATCGTCGTCTCCAGTTTGGAGATGACGCGCGAGCTCCAGCTGCGCGCCTCTTCCAGTTTAGTCAGTTTTTCGTCCAAAAGTTGTTCGTTGATTTGAATGGCGGACATGGTTAACCCTCCAGCGATAACCTGATCCTTTCATCGCAGGCTATGCCCTCGCCCTCACGCTGCGTTCGAGGCCAGCAGCGGAATGGCACGACGCGGCTGAAACTGAGCGTCGGCGCGCCTTCGAGCCACACCTCCAGCACCACGAGCGACACAGGGCTGAGGATAAAATCGTACCGGAAGTCCTGCGGGTAACGGCGCGCGTCCTGCCAGTGAACCTGATAGGTGCGCCCGGAGCAGGCGTTAACGAACGCGGCGTGGAACAGATCAACCCGCTGCGCGCCGAGGGCGGTGAGGTGGAGGCACGGCAGGGCGAGGAGGGCAAGGAAAAGCGGGGCGAGCCAGAGACGTACTCCATCCGCCGCATCCTTCGACTTCCGCTTCGGCTCGCTCAGCGTCCGCTCAGGATGCTTACGCATCATCGGTTCAATCCGCCGAAGGCACCCGTTGACACGAGACTCCCCGCCGTTCTCTCCGCTGCCGCATCCTTCGACTTCCGCTTCGCCCTTCGACAAGCTCAGGGTCGCTCAGCGTCCGCTGAGGATGCTTACTGCTCATCCGCTCCATCCGCTCCATCCGTTGACACAAGACTGTCCGCCACGATCTCCGCCACGTCGCTAACTCGCATCTCGCTCCGGGCGGCGTTGGCCGCGTCGCTGAGCATGATCATACAGAACGGACAGGCCACCGCCAGCGTGGTTTTGCCCGTCGCCTGCGCTTCGGCGAAGCGGTTGGCGCTCACCCGTTCGGCCCCGTGCTCCTCTTCTTTCCACATCTGCGCGCCGCCCGCCCCGCAGCAGAACGACTGGCGGCGGCTGCGGCCCAGTTCGGCGATCGTCGCGCCCGCGCCGCGCAGCGCCTGGCGCGGGTCGTCGAAGAGGCCATTGTGCCGCCCCAGGTAGCACGGATCGTGGAAGGTCAGATCGAGCGCCTTCTGCGGGTCAAACTTGAGTTTGCCCACGCCGGCTAATTCGTTGATCAACTGCGTGTGATGAATCACGTCCCAGTCGCCGCCGAAGTCGCCGTACTCGTTCTTGAGCGTATGCAGGCAGTGCGGGCAGGTGGCGACGACGCGGCGCTTGCGCTCTTCCAGCACGGCATTGATCGTCTCGACGTTCTGCATCGCCAGTTGCGTGAACAACGCCTCGTTGCCCGAGCGCCGCGCCGAGTCGCCGGTGCAGCCTTCCATCCGGCCCAGCACGGCGAAGTTCACGCCCGCCGCCTGCAGCACCTTCACGAAGGCGCGGGCGGTCTTGCGGGCGCGCGGGTCGGTCGCGGGCGCGCATCCCACCCAGTACAAAATTTCAAAGTCGGGGTTCTGCTCCACCGTCGGGACGTTCAGGCCCTCCGCCCACTCCAACCGGCTGGCCGCGCCGATGTTCCACGGGTTGCCCTGCCGCTCCATGCCCCGATAGGCCGTTTGCAACTGTGTGGGGAAGGCGTTCTCCATCAGCACCAGGTTGCGGCGCAGGTCGAGGATGTCGCGCATCGGCTCGTTGCCGACAGGGCAGATGTCCACGCACGCGCCGCAGGCGGTGCAGGCCCACACGGCCTCGGCGGAGATGGCGAAATCCAGCAGGCCCTGCGAGGACTCTTTACCGGCGGCGAGGGCCGCGCTCTCCTGGTTGAGAAAATAGCGCTTGTTGATCTCGAGCGCCGCCGGCGAGAGCGCCTTGCCGGTCGCATACGCCGGGCAGGCGTCCTGGCAGCGGTTGCACATAATGCAGGCGTAGGCGTCGAGCAGGGCCGGCCATTCGAGATGCTCCAGTTTCGCCGCGCCGTACTGCGTGATGGTTTCGTCGTCGAAATTGATCGCCGATAACTGGCCGATGGACTTCCGCTCCGGCTTGAGCAGGAAGTTGAGCGGCGCCAGGAACAGATGGATGTGCTTGGAATACAGGAAGTACGGGACGAAGACGAGGATGGAGCCCAGCGCGCCCCAGAAGAAGAGATGCTGCATCACCCGGACGGCACAGGCTGGATTGGCCGTGCAGTCGTCACTCCAGCCCCACCACAAGAGGCTGACCAGGCTGGCGAATGGCTGCCAGCCGTCGCCGCCCAATTCGGCGAGGTGGAAACTCTCGCCGAGGAAGCGCGAGCCGACGTGGAACAGGATGAAACCGCCGACGATGGCCGAGTCGCGCTGGATACCGGCGAGGGCTTTGGGGTGCAGCGGCGTGCTCGCGCGAAAGCCGAATATGTTCGGCCCCTGCGTCAGGCGGCGGATGAGCATCGCCATCATCCCTACGAGCACGCCGACGCTGAGCAGGTCGGCCAGCAGGTTGTACACGCCATCCAGCGTGGGCATAGCGCCGTTGGTGGGGAACTGATAATGGGAGATGAACCCCTCCAGCCCATCGCCGATGTTGACGAGCAAATAGTAGGTGAAGCCCCAGGCGATGAGCGCGTGGAAAAAACTCGGCCCGAGGCGCACGCGCCAGGTGGGGGAGAGGGTGAGGAACTTGAAAGCCGCGTCCCCGATCCGGCGCGGGACCTGGGCGCGGAGGAAGTCGAGGGTAAGTTGTTCGCCGCCCCGCCCGCGTCGGAGGAGTCGCTGGAGGCGGTCGGCGGTTTGGAGGGCGAAATACAGGGAACCCAGAGCCAAGAGCGTAAACAGGATCTTCTCGATCAGCGTCAGCATGGAGTCTCCTGCGAACTTGGGAGACCGGACAGGTCTCCGAAGACCTGTCCGGTCTGGAAGGTCCGAGACAAAAAAAGCCCTCGCGCAATTTACAATTGCGCAGGGGCCATGTTACCACACCCACGAGGAGAGAGAAAATCCCAACCCCCAAATCGCAAACGGAACCGGATTTCTGGCCGACCGCTTCGCGCGACCACCTGACCGCTTCGCGCGACCACCTGACGCTTCAGCGGGCAAGCGCGATAGGGTCGGATTTCCGCCGGACTTTGTGGGGCAGGGCGGGGACGAGCTCCGCCGCAGTCCCCGGGCGCCGGGCCAGATAGTCCTGCACGTCCTTGAGCGCTGCCTGATACAGCCTCAGGAGTTCTGGTTCGTTGTTGCGGTAACGCCGCACGGTCTGCAGGGCGCAGGCGGCGCAGCCGCGCATCGCGCGAAACGAGTCCGTCTCACATGCCAGGCAGCCGTCGAGCCGGATCATCATCAGCGAGAAAGCCAGGCTGTCCGGGTGCGTTTCCTCTAGCGCCGCGACCCGGTCCACCAGTTTGCGCCACTCGGGGCCGCAGGCGTCGCGCAGGAGCGGGATGACGTAGGGAGGGAACAAAATTTCTGTTTTCATATACATGGCCTTCACCTCACCCCGGAAGGTCATCAACAACCCCGGTTGGCTGCATTATACGAATCCGCGATTCCTAAAGTCAAGCATCTCCAGTACTAAAAAGGTTTTAATTTGGTATGAGTAAGCCTTTTCAGGCGGGCGTCAGGGGGTAAATTTGACAAGCCCCGCTAACTGACTACACTTCCCTGCGGCTAACTTCCACGGACAAGGCCGGGCTGGGCGAGGCCAGCCGCCATCAGCGCCTGGACCGTTGGGAGCGCGTGGCGGCGGCGCGATGCTTTCACCGCCCTCGTCCAGGCGCGCCATGTTTCGGCTCAAGCCAGAGCCGAGGAGGAGAAGCCTATTGCCGATCTGCCAGCCTGTTGCCTCATGCTTTCATACCCTCTCGCTTCTTAGCAGTGCTGTTCGTGTCTCAAGCTAAGGACTCGTCCAAGAATAAGTTCCGCCCAGACCCTAAGGGTCTCCGAGACCCTTAGGGTCTGAAGCCGGGAAGTTTTATTAGACGGAAGGAGAAGAAACTATGACCGCCGCAGAAGCCGCGGGCGCCATGAAACTGTACGCCCGCAAGAGTTCCGGGCTGATCCGCACCATCGGGACGTTCGGCGCGATGGTGTTCGGCATTCACTGCATCAGCCTGTCGTCGTCGGGGTTCATCCCGTTCTCGTGGGTGGCGTCGGTGTGGCCCGGCGCCTCGATCATCGGCGTGCTCACCATCGCCGCCGTCCTCTCGCTCTTTCACGGCTACACCTACGCCGTGATCGGCGCGGCCATGCCGCGTTCCGGCGCAGATTACACGCTCGCCAGCCGCGTGCTCAGCCCGCCGCTCGCCTTTGCCGCCAGCTGGACACTCGTCATTTTCAGCGCGGTTGTCGCCGGCGGCCTGATCGCCTGGATTCCCAACAGCGCCATACCGGCTCTCTTGCAGCCCATGGCGATCATGTTTAATAACCCGGTCTACAACGACTGGGCAGCCTGGCTGACGACCTTCAACGGCAAGCTGATTGTCGGCACGATCTTCGTGATCATCACCTACGTCACCATGCTCCTGCCCACGAAGACGATTGTGCGCACGCTGGAGATCGGCTTCTTCCTCGGCCTGCTGGCGTGGGTGATCATTTACTTTTCGCTGCTCAGCGCGCGCGGGCCGCAGGATTTTCAGGCCGCGTGGGACCGCTTCATGGCCGGCACCAGCGGCTTTGGCGCGTACGCCAGCCGGGTCGA
>DAOTXG010000667.1:0-3340 GCA_034435515.1 Anaerolineales bacterium | reverse complement strand
GACCTGTCCCAGGCCCTTTTCCTGGACGATGGCCTCCGCCGCACGGCCCGTGTGGAACATCTCCTCGCACACCGCTTTGGCTGTCGTCACGTTGATGACGCCGTCCGCCACCAGGCCGGCCAAGGCCCCCAGATTTTCCGGCGGCACCTTGACCTCGACGATCCCCTGCCTGGTCTCGCTCATCAAGCGGAACATTTCCCCCGTCATCCAATTGGCAATGGATTTGGGATTGCCGATGGCTGACCGCTTCGCGTGACTGGCGACCGCCTGCTCAAAGTAGTCGGCCACGGCCTGTTCTTCCACGAGCAGTTCCGCTTCGTAGCGGGTCAGGCCATAGACGGCCTCAAAACGGGCGCGCTTGGCGTCGGGCAGTTCGGGCAGCCCTGCGCGAATGCGCTTGATGCGCTCCGGCTCGATCACCAGCGCGGGCAGGTCCGGCTCTGGAAAGTAGCGGTAGTCGTGCGCGTGCTCCTTGCCGCGCTGGGGCGTGGTCTGGCCCTCGGCCTCGCTCCACCCCATCGTCTGCTGCTCGACCTGCCCGCCGCTCTCCCAGGCCTGGATTTGGCGCTCGATCTCGTAGGCCACCGCCCGCTCCATCGCGCGGAACGAGTTGAGGTTTTTCACTTCGGTGCGCGGGCGCAATTCGTCGCTCCCCGCCGGGCGCACCGACACGTTCGCCTCGAAGCGGATGACGCCCTTCTCCATGTCGCCGGAGTTCACGCCCAGGTAGCGCAGGATGGCGCGCAGCCGCGTGGCGTAGGCTTTCACTTCCTCCACCGAGCGCAGGTCCGGCTCGGTGACGATCTCCAGCAAGGGCACGCCGGAGCGGTTCAGGTCCACCAGCGAATGTTCAGGCAGGCCGTCGTGCGGGTCGTGGTGAAAGAGCTTGCCCGTGTCTTCTTCTAGATGGACGCGGCGGAGGCGGATGCGCCGGACGCCGGCGCCCGGCGCGGTCTCCACGTCCAGCCAGCCGTTCACCGCCAGCGGCAGTTCGTACTGCGAGATTTGAAAGCCTTTGGGCAGGTCGGGATAGAAGTAATTTTTGCGCGCGAAGACGTTGAGGGATTGCACCTGGCAGTGGAGCGCGAGCGCCACGCGCAGGCCGAACTCCAGCGCGCGCTCGTTGACGACCGGCAGCGTCCCCGGCAGCCCCGCGCACACCGGGCAGACGACCGTGTTCGGCGGCGCGGCGGTCGAGTCCACCACCGCGCACCCGCAGAACATCTTGGACTGGGTGAGCAGTTCGGCGTGAACTTCGAGGCCGATGACGGGTTCGTAGACCATGACTGAAATTAAGGAACTGAAGGAAATGAGGGAACTCAGGGAGCTCAGGGAACTTTCCCCAATTCCCACAGTTCCTTTATTTCCTTGAGTTCCTGTCCTGCCTTCGTATCACAAACCTCATCCCGCTTTCGCTCACCGACACCGAGCAGGTCTTGTTGTCCACCAATCCGGCTGCGAGGCCGAGCGGGATCAGGTCGGTCTGGTTGAGATACGTCATTCCGCTCGCGCTGGCGCAGCCTTTCTTCGCCGTCATGACCCAGATGCCGCCGTTCGGGGCGATGGCCTCGCGCAAGGCTTTCAGCGTCGGCGTGATCTCGTCAAAACTTTTCGGCCAGTAGAGGATCACATCGGCGGGCGCGCCAGCCCTCGCCAGGCTGCGGCCAATCTTCGCGCGTACGCGGACGAGCAGAGCCTTGTCGCCCCTGCCCACCACGCGCACGGCCTGGCCGGGTTTCAGGCCGAGCTTGTCGGTAATGTCGCGGTGGGAATAGTCCCTATCGGGCATATCCGTTTATCCGTTCCATCCGTTGACTCAGCCGTGCCGCCGCATGAACCGCTCCATCCGGTTCAGCGCCTCTTCGATCTTCTCGTACGCCGTCGCGTAGGCCAGGCGCACGAAGCCCGCGCCGCTCTCGCCGAAGGCCGAGCCGGGGACGACGGCGACCTTCTCTTCCTGCAGCAGCGCCTCGGCGAAAGTGTTCTCGTCCATCCCGCTCTTCGCCACCGACGGGAAGGCGTAGAACGCGCCCTTTGGCTCGAAGCAGTCCAGGCCGAGCGTGTTCAGGCCGCTCACCAGCCGGCGGCGGCGGCGGTCGTATTCCGCTACCATGTCCCGCACGAACGGCTCGCCGTTGTTCAGCGCCTCGATGCCCGCCGCTTGCGCCGTCGTCGGCGCGGACATGATCGTGTACTGGTGCACCTTGCGCATCGCGGCCAGCAGTTCGGCGGGCGCGGCGGCGTAGCCCAGCCGCCAGCCGGTCATCGCATAATCCTTCGAGAAACCGCCGAGCAATATCGTGCGTTGGCGCATGGCGGGCAGCGCCGCGAAACACACGTGTACGCCGTCGTACACCAGCCGGTCGTAAATCTCGTCGGAGACGACGAGCAGATCATATTTCTCCGCCAGCTGCCCGATCTGCGCCAGGTTCTCGCGGCTCATCACCGCGCCGGTCGGGTTGTTGGGATAGCCGATGAGCAGGGCTTTGGTCTTGGGCGTGATGGCGCGCTCGATCTCCTCCGCCGTCACCTGAAAACTGTTTTCGACCTTCGTCCCAATCGTTACCGGAACCCCGCCCGCGAATGTGACCTCGGCGGTATAGGCGACGAAACACGGCTGGGGCACGATCACCTCGTCGCCGGGGTCGAGGATGGCGGTGAGCGCCAGGTATAACGCCTCCGAGACGCCGACGGTGATGAGGATTTCGGTCTCCGGGTCGTAATCCACGCTATACAGCCGCCGCAGGTTGCGCGTCAGCGCCTGCCGCAGTTCGAGAACGCCGGAGTTGGAGGTGTAGCCCGTCTCGCCACGCGTGAGCGAGGCGATGCCCGCCTTCAGGATCGGTTCCGGCGTCACGAAATCCGGCTCGCCAATGCCGAGCGAGATGACGTCCTTCATCGTCGCGACGATGTCAAAGAACTTGCGGATGCCGGAGGGGGGAACGGACTGGACGCGATGGGAGATGAAGTTGCGCATAACTTTTCAGTCCTTGTGAGATATGATCTGCCACTCATCATGCTGTTCTACATACACCAACTCAAACACCTGCCCCTCCGTCGTGCGCACCCGGAATTTCTTGCCTTCCGGCGTGCGCCACTGCGCTTCGACGGTTTCAACTTCCAACCGCTCGCCCTGCTGCCACAGCGCTTTTGGGCGTTCGGCGTATTCGACGCCGGAATAGCATTCAACCCGTTCCGACATGGCGCGTCGCCAATCTCCAATCTCTAATCTCCAATCTCCAATTACCAATTACAGACGGAGATTGGGTATCGGAGCTTTATTCAAACCCCACCTCGCTCGCCTCGCCGACGTTGAACGCCCGGAAGCGCCCGCTCACTC
>DAOTXG010000666.1:0-5321 GCA_034435515.1 Anaerolineales bacterium | reverse complement strand
CGCGCCTTCGCGCTGCAGAAGACCCTGCGCGCGATCGACCTCGGCGCCGAGCTCGGCGCGCGCATCTACGTGTTCTGGGGCGGGCGCGAGGGCTGCGAGTGCGACGCCGCCCGGGACCCGCGCGTCGCCATCCGGCGCTTCCGCGAGGCGATGAACTTCCTGTGCGAATACGTCCTGGATAACGGCTACGATCTCCGGTTCGCGCTCGAAGCCAAGCCCAACGAGCCGCGCGGCGACATCTACCTGGCGACGACCGGCCACATGCTGGCCTTCATCGCCACGCTCGACCACCCCGAGATGGTAGGCGTCAATCCCGAAATGGCCCACGAGCAGATGGCCGGCCTCAACTTCCTGCACAACGTCGCGCAGGCGTGGGACGCGGGCAAACTCTTCCACATTGACCTCAACGACCAGAACTTCGCCCGCTACGACCAGGACTTCCGCTTCGGCTCGCACAACCTCAAGCAGGCGTTTTTCCTCGTCAAGTTTCTCGAGGACGTGGGCTACGCCGGCCCGCGCCACTTCGACGCGCATGCCTACCGCACCGAGGACTACGAGGGCGTGAAGGACTTCGCGCGCGGGTGTATGCGCACCTACCTCATCCTCAAAGAAAAGGCCGCTCGCTGGAACGCCGACGCAGAGATTCAGGCCCGGCTGAAAGAAGTCCACGCCGACGACCCGGCCCTGACGCCGCTCTTCGGCAAATACACGCCGGAGAAAGCCGCTGCGCTCAAAGCGCGGACGTTAGACCGCGAAGCGCTGGGCCGGCGCGGCCTGGGGTACGAACGGCTGGATCAGTTGACGGTGGAGGTGTTGTTGGGGGTGAGGTAGGGAACAGTAAACAGTAAACAGTAAAGAGTGAACAGTAAACAGTAAAGAGTGAACAGTAAATAGTAAAGTGTGATTGATGACTGTTCACTGATAACCGTTTACTGCTCACTGAAACTGGAGTTGCAATGTCCTATCTCCTCGGTCTGGACGTCTCCACTACCGCTACAAAGGCGCTGCTGGTAGATGAGGGCGGGAGGGTGATCGCTGTTGCGGCGACGCCTTATCCTTTTGAAACGCCGCAGCCCGGCTGGACGGAGCAGCATCCCGATTTGTTTTGGGAGGGCGCGGTGAAGAGCATTCGCGCGGCGCTGGGGCAGGCGGGCGCGGCGGGCAAAGACGTGGCCGCCGTGGGCCTCACGGGACAGATGCACGGCATGGTGCTGCTCGACGCGCGGGGCGAGGTCGTGCGTCCGTGTATTTTGTGGAATGACCAGCGCACCGCCGCGCAGTGCGCCGAGATCACCGAACGCGTCGGCGCGCGGCGCGTCCTGGAACTGACGGGCAATCCCGTCCTCACCGGTTTCACCGCGCCCAAGATTCTATGGACGCGCCAGCACGAGCCGGACAACTACCGCCGCGCCGCGAAGGTGCTCCTGCCCAAAGACTACGCCCGCTACAAGCTTAGCGGCGACTACTTCGCCGACGTCGCCGATGCCTCCGGCACGTCACTGCTCGACGTCAGAGAGCGGAAATGGTCGGACGAGATGCTCGCCGCGCTCGACGTTCCGCGCGCGTGGCTGCCGGAGGTGGTCGAGTCGCCTGTGGCCTGCGCGCGGGTCAGCAGCGAGGCTGCTGCTGCCACCGGGCTGCTCGCCGGGACGCCCATCGTCGGCGGCGCGGGCGACCAAGCCGCTGGGGCAGTGGGGAATGGCATCGTCCGCGAGGGGTTGGTGTCGGTCACGCTCGGCACGTCGGGCGTCGTGTTCGCCGCGTCGAAGGCGTATCGCGTCGAGCGCGAAGGCCGTCTGCACGCTTTCTGCCATGCCGTACCGGACATGTGGCATCTGATGGGCGTGATGCTCTCGGCGGCGGGCAGCCTGCAATGGCATCACGACGCGCTCGCGCCGGAGATGAGCTTCGAGGCGCTGATTGCCGAGGCCGCCTCCGTCCCGGCGGGCAGCGAGGGCCTGTTGTTTCTGCCCTATCTCACGGGCGAGCGGATGCCCCATCCCGACCCGCTGGCGCGGGGCGCGTGGGTGGGCCTCACCGTGCGGCACGGGCGCGGCCACCTCACGCGCGCGGTGCTGGAGGGGGTGGCCTTTGGGATGAAAGACGGCTTTGGGCTGATGCAAAACGCCGGGCTGGGCGCGATTGAGCAGGTGCGCGTCTCCGGCGGTGGCGCGAAGAGCCAACTCTGGCGGCAAATCCTGGCCAGCGTGTTAAACGTCGGACTGGCGACGGTGACGACGACCGAGGGGGCGGCTTACGGCGCGGCGCTGCTCGCGGGCGTGGGCGCAGGCGTGTGGCCCGATGTGCCGGCGGCCTGCGCCGCCGCTATCGCCGTGACCGGGCAGGACCAGCCCGATGCCGAACAAACGCGTGTGTACGCGCGGCAGTACGCCCACTATCGCGCGCTCTACCCGGCGCTCAAGCCGACGTTTGAGGGGATGGCCGGTGCTTAGGCTGGCGGTTGGAAACCGCGCCAACAAAAGGCGAAGCCTGCCTCCGCAGGCTGGCTTCGAGTCGGCGGAGGCCGACTTGGCTTTGTGTTGCCGCGATTTCAATCGCCGGAGAGAGTTTGAGAACACTCTCTAAGCCGCGTCTGGGCTGACGGCTCTCGCCATCAGCAGGTCGCGTTGCGGATCATCCCCCAGCTGAAACACCTGCGTCCCCACTTCGACAAAGCCCCATTTGCGATAGAAAGCGATGGCGCGCGTGTTCCGCTCCCAGACGCCCAGCCAGACGACGTCGCGGCCCGTGCGCTCCGCGTCCTGCAAACACGCCCGCATCAGCCGTGCGCCGACGCCTTTGCCAATCCAGGGCTTACGGGCGTAGAAACGCGCAATCTCCATTGGTTTTCGGCCGGCAATAGTGGCCGGCGCCTCCCCAAACTTCACGTGGGCATAACCGATCATTACGCCTTCTGCTTCGAGGATCAAAAATCTGGAAGCGGGATCAGCCAGTTCGCGGGCCTGTTTCTCCGGGCCAAAGGCTGCGGCCAAATAGGCCGCCATATTCTCCGGGGTGTTCTCCGCCGCGAAACTGTCGTAGAAGGTCTCCGCCCCCACTTCGGCCAGCAGTGTGTTATCCGCAGCCGTGGCGTAGCGGAGGTGGAAGGCGGGATCGTATTCTTCGGCCATGCCCACACGCTCGTTTTCAAACCAGTCGTTGGGCAGCCCGCCTCCTTGAAATCGTAGTGGCCTCTATCACGGGTGAGTAAAGTCCAGTTGCGCCAAAGCGGTATAGACGGAAGCCCCAGGGCAAGCCGTCGCTGCAAAGTCCCTATGCCCAAAGACTTTGCGCCCAGCCGGTGCTAACTGTCCCAAATTCTCCATGGGCTGGTATGGCCCATAGCCGGGTCCGTTTGGATCATACTTCAGCCAGCCCAGGAACCTTGAGATAAGCGGCGCGAAAGGCCCGATATCGAAAGCCAACTCGAAGTTGCCTTCGAGTGCAACGCCAATACCCGCGGTGTTATGGCCTCGCGTGTGGGCGCCTGATCGATCCTCGCCTCGTCCCTCGCAGACGTAGATCGAGGCGGGGTTGCCCGCCATGAGGAAGATGACAAAGTTGTACGGCACATCCAGACCAAGATCAGGGCGAATGGTCTGTAACTGCGCCATCCTTCCGAAGACCTCGTTCTCGGTCTCCCACAGATTCGGCGTGGCATCCGGGTCCACCACGACGGTGTGGTGGATGATGACATGCGTCCGTGCTATTCGGGGAACACGCTGCCCCAGGCGCGGTAAGTCCTGCCTCGCGCCCCAGCCAGCACGATCTACGAAGGTTACAGGTGCGATGTCGAACTTGGCCATGAGGAACTCCTTTCAGATATTGCTCCAACACATTCCAGCGGAGGTGGAAGGGGAGATCGTGTTCTTCGGCTATGCCGAGGTCGGTCGTCTGCCAGAACGACGAATTGCCGGCGGGTGGAGGTTCCGGCTCCGTCAGCCTGCTCGAAAATAGCACTTCAAAAGGCGACGCCCTTCAGGGTAACACAGCGACACCGTGATGAGTCGATTCATATTTCTTCTGTTGTTATTCTTCTGAATTAGGCAAGACCGCCTGGACTGGCATAACCAACACCTTATCTACCCGGTGTCCATCCATGTCTACAACTTCAAAGCACAGTTTTCCCCATTCAAAGCGTTGCCCCACCGATGGAATACTGCGAACCTGACTCATCACAAAACCGCCGACAGTCCGATAATTTTCTTCATCCAACAACTTTTCAAAGTCGAAGATTTCCTTGAGTTTATCTATAGGCAACAGCCCGTCGAGTAACCACGAACCATCCTCGCGGCGAGTGGCTTCCGGCTCGGCTGGCTCACCAGTCGAGGGAATGTTCCCCGCAATATCTTCCAGAATATCGTTATGCGTTACTATGCCGTGAATGCCGCCGTATTCATCGATTATCAATGCAAGATGTGTCCCTTTCTGTTTGAACAGTTCCAGCGCTTTCAATGCCGACATGCTTTCAGGGATAAATAATGGGGGGCGCAACAACGCTTTCAAATCAAGCGGCTGACCGGCCAGAAGTTGAGTCAGTAAATCTTTGGCGCGCACAATACCCAGCACGTTCTCCAAACTGTCCTTGATCACCGGGAAGCGCGAATGCTGGCTGGTCGCAATCTTGCGCCGGATATCTTCCGGCGAGTCTTCGAGGTCAAACCACACAATCTGTGTGCGGGGAGTCATGCATGCGCCGACTCGCCGTTCGTCCAGCCGCAGCACGCTTTCTATCATGTCCTGTTCGGTTTCTTCAAATACGCCGCTTTCTGTGCCGTGCTCAATTAGGATCTTTATTTCTTCCGGGGTAATGGATGGTTCGGCGGATGGCTTGACGCCCAACACTCGAATGACGACATCCGTCGAAACACTCAATAGCCGGACGACGGGCGCAGCAATGGCCGATAAGACCCGCATCGGAGCGGCAATAGCCGAGGCGATTCGTTCGGCATTGTTCAGCGCCAATCGTTTGGGCACCAGTTCGCCAATGATCAGCGAAAAGTAGGTAAGGCCAAGAACAACGATGCCAACGCCGATGACGTCGCCATAAGGCGCGAGGAATGGAATAACGCTGAGGCGGGCCGCTATTTCTTCGGCGATGGTTGCTCCACCGAATGCGCCGGCCAAAATACCAACGAGTGTGATGCCAATTTGCACAGTGGCGAGAAACGTATCTTCTCAATAATCCGGGGTAGAACTCAGGACGTATTCCAAGACGCGCCCAGGTTGAGCGTCTTGGCCCGCTCCTCAATCAGGTTCGCCAGGTTCGGCAGTTGATTGGCCCCGGTGATACGGTCATGGAGGTAGTGATAGAAATTCAC
>DAOTXG010000665.1:0-8829 GCA_034435515.1 Anaerolineales bacterium | reverse complement strand
GACGGGCCTCTAGGTAATATTTCTCGCGGAAGCCGTAGGTGATGATGTCTTTGTACAGGATGGTCACCCGGCAGTCCGGGTTGAGCAGCTTGATGCGGAGGGCGTTCTTGAGCGTGTTGGTGCAGCACGTCCGCGAGCAGTAGTCGGGCGCGCCTTCGGGCCGCACGCACTGGATCATCACGACGTGCTTCATCGCCGCGAGGCGCTCCGGCTGGTGGACGATCAGTTCTTCCAGCTCGGACTGGCGGACGATGCGCGGATCGCGCCCGAGACCGTATTGCCCGTCGCGCGATTCACGCCCGCCCGTGGCGATGATCGTCACCCCGTGCTCGATTTCGATTTCGGTGTAGGACGAGTTTGAAACTCGTCCTACGATCGCCGATCGGAATGCGCCGACGCTCCCGGTGTGCCGCGCGACCTCGCTCCGCAGATGCAGCGTAATGCGCTCGTGCGCGACCATCCGGTTCACCAGATCGCGCAAGAGCCGCTGCGGATTCACGCCCTCGGCCACGTAATAGATATGGTGCAGGTTGCCGCCGAGCGCGCCGGATTTTTCGACCAGGTGCACGTCAAAGCCGCTGTCGGCAATGGCGAGCGCGGCTGTCATCCCGGACACGCCGCCGCCGATGACTAGCGCGCTCCGGCGCGGGGCGCGCGCCTCTTTGTGCAGCGGCTGCGCCAGGCTCACGCGCGCGACGCCGACCCGCACGAGTTCCTTCGCCTTGCGCGTCGCGCCCGCGGGATCGGCGGCGTGCACCCAGGCGCACTGCTCGCGGATATTCACCATTTCGGCCAGATAGGGATTCAGCCCGGCCTCACGCGCCGCGCGCTGGAACAGCGACTCGTGCGTGCGGTGACTGCACGCGGCGACGACAATGCGGTTGAGGCCCAGGTCCTCAATCGCGCGCTGAATGTGGTGCAATCCGTCTGGAAAGCAGGCCAGAGGCAGAGACTTAGCGTGAACCACGCCGGGGAGTCCGGAGGCGAAGGCGGCCACCTCGGGGGCGCCGACCGTGTCCGAGATGCTCCCACCACACCCACACACGAATACGCCGAGGCGCGGCGGCTCGCCCGACACATCGCGCTCCGGCGGCATGTCACTCTGAGCGAAGCGAAGAGTCTCCACGCCGGGAGGCTTCGCCGCTTCGAGAGGCTTCGCTGCTTTGAGATGCTTCGCTTCGCTCAGCATGACAGGCCGACTGATGAACGGAAATTCGCGCGACGAGGGCCGCTGGCCCAGTTTTTCGCGCATCAGGCGCATGGCCTCCGCCGCCGCGCCGGAGGCATCTATGATGGTCTCGCCGATTTCTTTGGGCGAGGCGAATGCGCCGCACACGAACACGCCGGGGCGCGAGGTCTCCAGCGGGGTGAACTTATCGGTCTGGCAGAAGCCGTATTCGTTCAATTCGACGCCGATGGCGCGGGCGAGCGGTTCCGCGTTTTCCGGGGGCTGCACGCCGACCGCGAGCACGACCATGTCGAACCGCTCTTCGACCAACGCCCCCTGCCCCGGCGCCGCCTCGCCGTGCTTCCGCCCCGCCGGGTAGCGCAGGACGAGGTCGCGCGTCAGCGGGTCTTCGCGAATCTCGGAGATGCGGCAGCGCGTGTATTGAACGCCGTGCTCGTCGCGCGCGCGCACGTAGTAGGCGTTGTATTCCTTGTTGAACGCGCGCTCGTCCATCGTGAAGATGTGCGCCTCCACGCCGGGCAGGCGCTGTCTGGCGAGCATCGCCTCCTTCGTGGCGTACATGCAGCAGATGGCCGAGCAATACGGATATTTCTGGTCGCGCGAGCCGATGCACTGCAGCCAGGCGATCCGCTTCGGCGGCCGGCCGTCGGACGGACGGGCGACGACGCCCTCCGTGGGGCCGGAGCGCGAAGCCAGCCGCTCGTATTGCATCGAGGTGATCACGTTGGGGTAGCGACCGTAGCCAAACTCCTGCATGACAATTGGGTTGAAGGGTTTGTAGCCCACGGCGAGGATCACCGCCCCCACCTGGATGACCCGCTCGGTAAAAGCGGCGTTGAGGTTGATCGCCTCAGTGGGGCAGACCTCGACGCACTTGCGGCAGTCGTCGCACACCTCCGTTTTTTCGAGCAGGTAGTAGGCGTCGGGCACGGCGCGCGGCGCGGACTTGCTGATGGCCTTGCGCCGCGTCAGCCCCATCTGGAAGCCCGAGGGCCGCTCGACCGGGCAGGCCAGCGCGCACCGGCCGCAATTGATGCACCGGGCCGGGTCAACGTACTGCGGCCGCCGGCGCAGGCGAACGGCGAAATCTCCGGCCTGCCCCTCACACGCGATCACGTCAGTCGAGGTCAGCACTTCGATATTCGGGTGCAGGTTATGATCCAGCAGCGCTGGAGTAATGGAGGGTCGCGTGCATCCATAGCCGTGATCCGACGTGCCCCGGCACAGCACGCAGTCGTGCGTGGGGAACATGAAGCCGAGCTGAGCCACGCGCCCGCCGAGGGCGGGGGTGCTTTCGACCAGAAACGCTTTCAGCCCGGCCTCGGCCACGTCAAGCGCGGCGCGCATCCCCCCGACCCCCCCGCCGATGACGAGGACGGCGCCGGGAAGATTGCGACCGTTGGATAGATCAAGCAGGGGTGTCGTGGGCTGCATTACGCCGATACTTGCCACACTGATTTCCCTACAGGGGAGCAGCGTACGCAGAAGAAGGCCAATCCATTACGCTGAATGCTTGCCTGTCATCCTATTTCAGGGAATTCAGTGTGGCATAAGTCCGACCTCAGGCCAAGTAATAAATGTCATCTGTCTGCCAGCGAAGTATCACTGGCCCGCGACGTTTGTCGGCCGGGCCAGCCACCGAGTTTGATTGGCGGTATCCACAACCTTGTTCTCTCGATGGATGTGATGCGCCGGGGGGCCGGTATCGGACGGGCAACACTAGCCTGCCGCTTTGCGCTGCAGGTCACTTTTGACGCGCTTCAGGCGAAAGTGATCGGCGCGCTCACGCTCGTCGAGGGCCAGTTGGATGTAATCACGTTCGGCGATGAGGCGTGGGATAAGCACGTGCTCCAGCGCGTTCACCCGGCGTGAGGTGCGCTGGATTTCAGCGGCCAGGCGCGTGAGACGGAGTTCGCTTTCCGCGAGTTGAATCACGCTGTCCACTTCGGCTTCAAACGCGGCGGCGGCTTCGTCAATGGTGACCGATGTGCCAGCGAGGGAATAACCGCGCCCCAGCGCCGACCGGGCCACCTGCTTTTGCTCGATGACCGGGACGCGCACCCCCATGACGTTGGCCGAGCGCACCTCCAGCGCCAGTTCCCCGCGCGTGGCCATCGCCGCCGAGCGAACGGCCTCCGTTCCGGCCACCACCTCCGCCCGCGCCAGCGCCCGCCGGGCCTCAGCGGCTGATTGCTGGAGCACATCACTCCCGGCCAGCACGCGGTCGGCCACGCGCAAAAATTCGCGCATCAGGGCCGTGCGCTTTTGTTCGAGCAGTTCCCGCCCCTGCCTCGCCAGCGCAATCTGCGCCTTCTTGGCGAGCAGTTCCATGCGGGTGGAGGAGACTTTTTGCATAGCAAAACCGGGAACCGAGGGAAATCAAGGAACTACAAGGAACTGGGAGTTCCCTCAGTTCCTTTAGTTCCTGGCGTTCCTGTGGTACTTCTCAATAAACTTCTGCGGGATCCGCTTCAACGTCTCGGCGGGCATGGGCGCGAGCAAATCCCAGGCCAGCGCCAGCGTCTCTTCCACAGCGCGATTGACCCCGGCGGCCTGCCCGATGAACTCGCTCTCGAAACGGTCGGCGAAGGTCAGCACGCGGCGGTCGTCGGCGGACAGCGCGGCCTCGCCGATGATGGCGACCAGGCGGCGCAAGTCGCGGCCCTGCGCGTATAGGGCATACAGCTGGTCGGCTACGGCGCGGTGGTCGGCGCGCGTCTTCCCCTCGCCGAGGCCGGCATTCATCAAGCGCGAGAGCGAGGGCAGCACGTCAATCGGCGGATAGATGCCTTTGCGGTGCAGGTCACGGCTGAGAACAATCTGCCCTTCGGTGATATAACCCGTGAGGTCGGGAATCGGGTGGGTGATGTCGTCGTCGGGCATGGTCAGGATCACCAGCTGCGTCACCGACCCCGTCTTTCCACGGATGCGGCCCGCGCGCTCGTAGAGGCTGGCAAGGTCGGAATACAGGTAGCCCGGATAGCCGCGCCGCCCTGGCACTTCCTCCCGCGCGGCAGCGATCTCCCGCAGGGCCTCGCAGTAGTTGGTCATGTCGGTGAGGATGACGAGCACGTGCCGGTCGTGAACAAAGGCCAGATACTCCGCGGTGGTCAGCGCGGCGCGCGGGGTGAGCAGGCGCTCAATCGTCGGGTCGTCGGCGCGGTTGACGAACAGCACGGTGCGGTCCATGGCCCCGCCCGCCCGGAACTGGCCCATGAAGAACGAAGTCTCGCGGTGCGTGATGCCGATGGCGGCGAAGACCACGGCGAATTGAGCCGGCGAGAGTTCACCCCTGGCCCCTCGCGCTCCGGCTTCCTCGCTGATAACCTGCGCCTGCGAGGCGATTTGTGCGGCCAATTCGTTCGCGGGCAGGCCCGCGCCGGAGAAGATCGGCAGTTTCTGCCCACGTGTGAGCGTGTTCAACCCGTCAATCGCGGAGACGCCGGTCTGGATGAATTCGCTCGGGTGCGTGCGGACAGAAGGGTTGATCGGCAGGCCGTTGATGTCCAGCGAGGTTTCCGGGATGATGGGCGGGCCGCCGTCAATCGGCTGGCCGGAGCCGTCGAGCGCGCGCCCGAGCATGGAAAGTGAGACGTCGAGCCGGGCCACGTCGCCCGTAAAGCGTACGCGCGTCCGCGCCAGGTCGAGGCCGCTCGTCCCGGCAAACACCTGTACCACGCCCAGGCGCTTATCCACTTCGAGCACCTGCCCGAGGCGCACATCGCCATCCGGCCCGGTGATCTCCACGATCTCGCCGTAGGCCACGCCCTGAATGCGCTCGATGAACACGAGCGGCCCGGCGATGCGCGAGAGGGTGCGATATTCTTTGGTAATAAGAGTAGGAAGGGCGCGAGCGGTCATGACGGTATCCCGTATTGGGGAGTGCGTATTCCATGTCCGCAATCTTTCGACAGGACGCCATACGCACTCCGGATTACGTTTTCAAATTTGCAAACTCCGACTCAATTCTCCTCAGCAACGCCTTCAACTTCTCTTCCGCCTCGGCCGCCGGCCATTCCTTCATGCGCGCGATCTCGGCGACGACCGGGAGCGCCGTGAGGCGTTCAAGTGAGAGGCCGGCCTCCAGGACGGAGGCAGCGCGGCGGTGAAACTCCAAAATGACGCGGAGCATCCAGTAGGCTTTAGGCAGCGGGCAAAAGCGGTCAATTTCGTGATAGGCCGACTGCTGCAAGAAGTCCTCGCGTAACATCCGGGCCACGGCCAAGACCTCGCGCTGCGCCTCGGCCAGCGCGTCCGGCCCCACCAATTGCACGATCTCCAGCAGTTCTACTTCACGTTGGAGGAGCGCCATCGCCTCACGGATCAGGTCGTTCCAGTCCGGCGCCGCCTCGCGCGCATACCACTGGCGCAGGTTGTAGAGCGTGTAACTGCGCGTCCAATTGATCGAAGGGAAGTGGCGGCGGCGCGAGAGGTCGTAATCCAGCGCCCAGAACGTGCCGACCACGCGCAGCGAGTTCTGCGTCATCGGTTCGGAGAAGTCGCCGCCCGGCGGCGAGACCGCGCCGATCACCGTGACCGAGCCGGTCCGGGGTGGGGTGACACCGTTCGCTCCCAAACACGTCACCCGCCCTGACCGCTCGTAGAACTCCGAGAGACGGGCAGCCAGATACGCGGGATAGCCCTCCTCGCCCGGCATCTCCTCCAAACGCCCGGAGATCTCGCGCAGGGCTTCACCCCAGCGCGAAGTGCTGTCGGCCAGCAACACTACGTCGTAGCCCATGTCGCGGTAGTATTCGGCCATCGTGATGCCCGTGTAGATACTGGCCTCGCGCGCGGCGACAGGCATATTGGACGTATTGGCGATTAAGATCGTGCGCTCCATAAGCGGCGCGCCGTGGCGCGGGTCTTCGAGCGTCGGAAATTCTTCGAGCACTTCGGTCATCTCGTTGCCGCGCTCGCCACAGCCCACGTACACCACCACATCCGCCTCCGACCAGCGGGCGAGCGAGTGTTCGGCGACCGTCTTGCCGGTGCCGAATCCGCCGGGGATGATGGCCGCGCCGCCTTTGGCCACCGGAAAGAAGGTATCGATGATGCGCGTCCCGGTGATGAGCGGTTGATCAGGATCGAGTTTGGCCTGATAGGGGCGCGGCTTACGGACGGGCCACTTTTGCATCAGCGTGATTTCGCCCCGGCCCGCCTGTCCGTTCCCTTCCACGTCGAGGACGACGACCGGCTCCGGCAGGGTGAACTCGCCTTCACCTGCGGCGACCACACGCCCATGCATATCTGGCGGGACGAGCACGCGGTGCTCAATCGTTCGGCTCTCTGGCACAACCCCGAGCACGTCACCCGGCTCCACGCGCTGCCCAACCTTCACACACGGGGCGAAGGCCCAGCGTTTCTCCAGCGGCAATGGCGAAGCCGCCACACCGCGCTCGAGGAAGTTTCCGGTGGCTGCGGCCAGATCAACCAGCGGGCGCTGCAACCCGTCGTATACGCGCCCGAGCAGGCCCGGGCCGAGTTCGGCGACGAGCGGCAGGCCGGTGTTGATTACCGGCTCGCCCACCTTCAGCCCACTCGTATCCTCGTACACCTGAATCGTCGTGAGGTCGCCGTGCAACCGGATCACTTCACCGATCAGGCCCAACTCGCCCACGCGCACCACGTCGTAGAGGCGCACGTCCTCGAGGCCCACGGCCCCCACCACCGGTCCGGCCACGCGGATGACAGCTCCTGTGTGGCCCTTCGGCCAGTCGTTCATAATGGTCTCCATAATCTTCAATTACCAATTACCAATCCCCAAGCGATAATTAGTAATTGGTAATCAGGAATTAGCCTGCTCTCTCCGAAACGTGATATGAAATCCAATCGCCCGCCGAATCAGCTCGGCAATTTGCTTGCGGCGTGATCCCGCCGGCTCCAACGGCTCGCCGCCAGGGATGGCCAGGTGCGGCAGCGAGTCGGCCGCCTCCAGCCTCCGTCGAAAGGCGGGATCAAATCCGGCCAGCAGACCATCGTCCACGGCGAGCAATCCGGCCTCCTTCGTGTCCAGCCACTCCGCGATCAACCGCTGGGCTGCCTCCGCATCAGCGGCCGGGAAGGCCTCGACCCCGGCGAGATGGAAGCCCGGGACAAGCGAGGGACGGGTGACGACGAGGAGGCGGCTCATGATGAAATCCCAAATCCAAATTTCAAAATCCCAAAATCTAAATCAGTCCACGAACATCAACTCAGCGCGGATGCGCTCGGGCTTCTCTCCCAGCCTCAGCCCCAGCGCAATCGCGCGCAGGTTGGCGACCTCGTTCGTCTTGAGGGCGACGTAGCCTGCCAGCACGCCGATGCCCAACGGATCGCGGGCGAAGAGGCCGGCGGCGTGCTGAAGTTGCCGCCGTGCGAGCGCGCGCTCGAAGACGCTCAGGCGGCCTGTGGCGGTGTAGGCCTCCATCATGCCTGTCAGGATTGCACCGTGCGGCGTCCCGGTCAAGGCATTCACGGCCTCTGCCACGGAGGGTCTGCGCGCGGCCTCTGCCAGCGCCGCGAACCCAATCTGCCCGGGGCCGACAAACAGCGCTGTGATCTCCTCCGCGCCGAAATGCCCGCGCAGAATCGACGTGGCATCCGCGACGCCGACCAGGCGCAATGTGATCATGACATTCGCCACGTCGGCCTCCAGCAGGAGCGCCTCCACCAAGGTTATTCCCTCCTCCTCCGCCTGGCGCGCCGCCTGCATCGCCGTGTGCAGATGCCAGCGATCCAGGGCCAATTCCATCTCAGACACTTCCATGCCCTCGCCCCGCCGCCTCGCGCGGAGTTCGAGTAGGGGGCGCGAGAGCGGCACGGCCCACGTCGCCAACAAGTCAAGCGCGGCGCGGAGGTTCGGCGCACGCGCCAGCTCAGATAGGTCTGCCAGGCGCAGTTCTCCGATAGGCAGGGTGCTGGCGAGGATTTCGCCCGCGGGCACTTGCCGCGCCAGCCCGCGCAGGATGGTTTTGACGTTGTGCAGGTCGTAGCGGCGCAATGTCAAAGCAGCCAGCTCGCCTGGCCGGCCGCGGAAGAAGCGGCGCGCCTTGCCCACCGTCGTGACTAGATCATTCCGCAACGCTTCGGCCAGGCATTCCATACCGGTCAGCCGAACCAGGGCGGCTTCCACTGCCTCGCGATAGGCTGTGTCGGTGAGCGCCGTGATCAACCCCTCGATATTCCCGGCCTCAGCCAGCCCTTCGAGAGTGCGGCGGGAAAGCAGCCGTGATTTCATCGCACGCAGTCGGGCATTACCGTAGTCGAAGTCGGACATAGAACCAGCGGGAACTGAAAGAACTCAGGGAACTACCGTGGGTTTCCCGGTTTCCTTCAGTTCTCTAAATTCCTGATGCTCAAAGAACCACGCCAAGTCTCTCCGCAGAAAAGGCGTGGCGCGCTCAAGGCGGGCTTCGAGCGTGTTGATCGCCACAATCTTCCCGTCGCCACTGCGGGCCACCAGGCCTCCCCAGCCATCGAGCGAGGGCCGGACCGGTAGATCCAGACCCAGGTCATGCAGGATGCCACGAAGGAGCGTCTCATCGCGTGGATCGGCTTCGAGCCAGGGCGGGGAACCAGCCGTCACCACGGTCTCATCGCCCAAAACCCGGATGGCCTCCTCAGTCAGGCACCGCAAGATGAGGCGATAGGCCGGATCG
>DAOTXG010000664.1:0-5153 GCA_034435515.1 Anaerolineales bacterium | reverse complement strand
ATCATGGAAGTCATTCCGGGCGATGTAGCCGACGATCACGAACACGCTGATGGCCAGCGCCCGCCCCCCCCAGCCCGGCCAATGTTTGAGCGCCTCGCGGCGGACGAGCGCCGCGCCCCAGCCGGCTATCAGAAAGACGAAGGGAAAAGCAATGCCCGCCCGCGCCACACTGGGGTTCTCGCCGGCGAAAGTCAGGCTGAGGCCAGAGGGCAGGAGCAGCAGGAACCAGGTGGCCACCACGAACATGGCCCGGCCATCCCGCCGCAGCGCCTGCACCAGCAGGTAGATGCAACCGAGACCAAACAGCGCGGCCAGCATCGGCGAGAGCGTCGGCCAGTTAGAGATATTCACCGTCCAGACAATATCTCGCGTGTAATTGAACATCAGCAGAGCGCGATACAGATTTTCCCAGAGCACCCCCGGCACATCTGGCGGCAGGGGCTGTTCGACGGCGCTGACCCGGCTCAATATACGATACCAGAACATCTGTGGAGCGTCGAGCATATATCGGAACAACGGCATGAGCGTCACCAGGGCGACTCCGGCCAGCGCTCCCAGATTCGCCGCCAGCCGTCTCCCGGTCCGGCTTGTCTGGCCGGGTTGGAGCAGCCAGAGACCGACGATGACCAGGATCGCCAGGGGGACGACGCGGAAAGAACTATAGCCGTACAGACCGGCGCCGGCGAACAGTCCAGCCCAGACGAAATCGGCGCGGCGGCCTGACTTGAGGCCGCGGGCGAGAAAGTAGAAGGTCAGCGCGGCGAAGAGGGGAGCGAAAGGGTAGCGCAACCCGGCGCGGCTCAACGCAATCGGCCAGCGGGCAACCGCCGAGAGCAGCATCGTCCACAAGCCCACTTCGGTCCCCCCCAGTTCGCGTCCGAGGAGGAAGACGAAGAGGAGGGCCGCCGATCCGGCGAGGGCCGTGCCAATCTTCAACGTCAGGTGAGCCAGGGGCAGGTCGAACAGGCGCATGAGCGCGGCGGTGTAGTAAAACTGCAGCGGCTCGCGCCCGGTGTTGCGCACAAAGAAGATCGCATAGTGCCCGCGCAGCACGTCGTTGACGTCAAGCAGTTTTTCGACGTGATCGCTGGTCATTTCACGCGGGACGTCGTCCAACTGATAGAAGCGCAATCCAGCGCCGAGAGTCAAGATGGCGATAACGGCGATCGCCGTCCACGAGACATTGACGCGGAAAGGCTCAAACTTAAACCCGCCGAGCCACGCGCGAAAGCGTGACCACTCGGCCCGCAACCGCCAACTGTAGAGCGACGCCGGGAACACGACCAGGCTGAGGAGCCACGGAACCACCACGAACGGCGTATAGAGGTTATCCGCCGCCGATAAGAAAGCCACCCAACTTAGCAAGGCCCCGGCGGCCACACCCCACCAGTTGACGGGCCGTTCGTCCGTTGGCGCAGCAGCATCAATCGCTTCCAGCTTGTGCTGCAGCGTGGGATACCACAGCGCAAGCGCCGCCGCCCACAGCGTCAGGCCGAAGGGATAAGCCGCCGGATTTTTGAACATCTGCCATTGAGCGGCGAACGCTACGCCGACAGCCAGCAGCAGCCGGGCCGAACGCCAGACGGCTAACGGCTGTCCTCCAACCCTCGGCGCCGCCAACCGAATTTCGGGAAGCGCGACAGCGCTGCCCGCCTGCGGGGCCGGCGGGGCGCGTATGACCAGCGCCGCGATCAACACGATCAATCCCAGGCCCCAGACAACCACCGGCTCGGCCCACGAGGCCTCGGGCTTGGTCAGAGCGGCAGCGCCTTTATAGCCCAGGTACAACGCCAACGCGATCAGCAGCCCGCGCCGCACCCGGTAGCCGCTGAAGACCGAATGAAAAACATCTAAGAGAGTTGGTTCCTGAATGGCTCTGTCGTCGCTCATACCCGTGAATTCGCCGCATACAAGAAACCCAGGCGCCGGTGGACCGGATTAGGCCGCATTTGAATACGGAAGCCTTTGTCGCGCAGGAACTGGGCCAGGTCCTCATGCGAGTACGGCGTAACGCCGTCGTGATACTCCAGACAGATGTGTTTGATCTTGCCCAAGGTCTGATCGCTCGCTTGAAACAGAATCTCGTACTCGGCCCCTTCGCAGTCAATCTTCAAAAAATCACATCGCGACAGGCGCTGCTCTTCAAAAATCTGGTCGAGCGTCACGCTGGCGACGGTGACTGACGTCGCCGAAGCCGCCCCCACGGTCGCCGCCGTGCGATGCTGAACCGCCGCGCCCACCGCGTACAACACCATTTGGCTGGAGGCGACGCTCCCCACCGCGTTGGGGAACATCCGCACGCTGTCCAGGCCATTCAATTTTACGTTCTCTTGCAGCAGCGCGAAAGACTCTGGAAACGGCTCGTAGGCAAAGACCAGACTACCCGGATGCCGTTTAGCGGCGTGAACTGAGAAATCGCCTAACCCGGCGCCGATGTCCAGGATAATCCAACCGTCTTCCAGTTCCACCCCGGCCCGCTCGTAGTCCCGGTCGAGGCAGGTCTCTTTGATAATCCACACGTCCATCGCCGAGCGGACTTTGAACCGCAGGCCGCCGGGGCGGAGTTCGATGAGCGGCTGCGACTCGCGCCGGAGCAGCGGCAGGAAGAGAGCCAGCAGGGTGGGCCAGTTCTTCACACCGCGCAACAGCGTCGGAATTGAAGCGAGGTAATAGCGCGAACGCGACAGGAGTCGGTTCATAGCTTGCACGCCGCCATAAAAAAGCACGAATCATCCTCATGTTCAGCTTCGGCTACGAAGCCAGCCAGCAGCCGCTCGATCAAAAAAAAGCGTGGTCGCCACGGCCAGATCACCCAGCGCCCGGTCAGCCGCCGGGCCAGGAGGTTAGGCCAGCCATAGTAATGGCCCAGCTCAAAATATTTGGTGGCCCGCGCCGACATGTACCCGCGCTGTTGAACCACCTGAAAGCCCGCCTCGGTTAACGCCGCGATCCATTGTTCGCGTGAGAGCAGATGATAATGCACCTGCACTCGCCGGAACCAGGCCCGGTAGCGCGCCGCGAGGCCGCTCAGGCCGGCCGCGCGCAGCAGCCTCGGGATCAGCAAATTAGCCTCCAGCCGGTCTGTCGGCACGGTGAGCAGCAGCGTCCCGCCGGGCCGGAGCGTGCGGCGCATCTCGGCCAGCGTCGCGCGCAGGTCGGGGATGTGCTCGATCACGCAGTTACTGATGATCGTCGCGAAATAGTCCGGCGGGAACGGCATAGCCGCGGCGCTGGCGTCAACCAGCTGGCGATACGCGCCGCGCCGTTGCGCCTGCGGCATGGCGGCCCGGTCCACGTCAATTCCCACGTCGAGCGGGCCGGGCCGGAGCGCGGCCGCGGCAAAGTGCCCATCGCCAAACCCCACGTCCAGCACAGGGCGAGCAAACGGCTTCTGCCCATCGAGCAGGCGGTGCTCAATCGAGCGGATGAGCGCTCGAAAGGCGGGCAATTCGGAGAGATGTGGCCAGACGTAGTCGGTCGGTCGCCAGGATAAGGAGGCGTTCACTTTAGGGCATCACTCTGACTCTCGAACAACGCCTCAGAGATCGCCTCATAATCATCGTGGGTCGTGGGAGGGGGGCCGTTATTGCTGCGCTCAAGCGCCTGGGGGATAGCCTCGCGGGCTTCACCGCTCATGAGCGCTTGCGCCGCCTGTGCCAGGTGCGTCAGCGTCTCTCCCTCGCGAGCGAGCGCAATCGCGCCAATCAGGCACGTGATTCCGAAGTGCAGGGCATGATACGTCAAGGCATAGGTGAAAGCGGCGCTGCCTTCAATGCCGAAGGCCGAGAGCGCGGCGACCGTCGAGGCCTCGAACACGCCCACCGCCGCCGGGGCCGAGGGTAGAGCGACGCCCAGGCCGGAGATGATGAGGACGAAAAAACCCATCGGGAGCGTCGGCGCAGGAAAGAAGGCAAAGAGCAACACCCATGCGCCCACACTCGCCGAAATCCAGGCCAGCGCCGAGCCGCAGGCCGCCAGCGCCAGCCGCCGCCAATCGCGCACGGCTTCCATGCCATCCAAGAGGGCCGCCATGCGTTTTTCCCAACGGGTTGCGCTGAACCACGCGAACCGGATGCGCCCGAAAACCGAGCGGGTCAGCCGTAGAGTCAGCGCGCGATTGTGCGTGAGGGCCAGAAGCCCGCCAATGGCTGCGGCGCTCAACAGGCCAGCCACCAGGGCGGCTTCACGCGCCCACGCCAGGCCCAGGACTTGTGGCAACACCGTGACAAACAAGACGACGATCATGCACAGATCAATCACGCGCTCCACCAGCACCGAGGACAGCGCCCGCGTCGTGCTCAGGTCGTGATTGCGGCTGACGAGGTAGGCCCGGCCCAGTTCGCCGAGGCGGAAAGGCAACACATTGCTTAGGAAATAGCCCTCGTTCAGCGCGGTGAAGGCTCGCCAGAAGGCCACCCGCCCGCCCAGGATGACCTGCCAGCTCAGCGCCCGGGCGAGCAGGCCGACGAGGAACAGGGCCAGCGTGGGCAGGATGTAAATATACCTGGCCCGTTGCAGCGCTTCGGCCATCTCCGCCAACCGCACGCCCCGGAACGCCAGGGCCAGCGCAGCCGCGCTGATGACAAGGCCAATCGTCCACTGCGTCAATTTACGCACCTGTGAAACTCTCCTTCACCGCGCGCCATTATAACTCACGTAATCCAACTTGCGTATTCCTTGCGCTATTTCTGCTCGATTGTATTACGCCGCGCCGCCCGCCTGCTGGGCCATAGCGCGCGCGTAATCTTCTTTGGGCTGCGCGCCTTTGGCCGTCAGATTCTTTATAGAGGTAGGGTCGGTCTGATGTATACTCAGCAAAGTTTCCATGGCCTGTCTGGCCGGATAAGGGTTGGTCTGGGGCCTTCGGGCTTCCCTTCCGGGACGTCTTCGAGCGTTCCTTTAACCCTCATTATCCCAGGCCTTGCCGCAGTGCAACTGCGGCAGAACGGGGCCGCCTGACGACGTTTGCGTGCACACGAGGGATGGAAGCGCTTTTCAGAAACAGTTTCTTAGTCTAACATTCAGTTTTCTCACGGTTCGCCCATTTTAGGAGCGAGTTTCAGGGATTGGTGCTGGAGGCGCGAGTAGAGCGTCAACGGGAACTTTAACAGTTTCAAAATGTGCCGCTGCAGTGGCGACAGCGGCGTGAGGTG
>DAOTXG010000663.1:0-3598 GCA_034435515.1 Anaerolineales bacterium | reverse complement strand
GCATTCGGCGTTAGGATGGAAGTACCATACACTTTGCCCACCGGCCATGGCATGGGGCAGGCAGGCGCGGCCCAAACCGGACTAAAATCACCAAACAAGAAATAACGGACCGGTTATTCATCATGTGACGATGGTCACTATTGCCGCTGCTCTGTGTGTGATATGCTATTGAGCAGGGCGGCTTGGCGCAATCACGAGCGAACTGGGCCGCCGATTTTTGTATTTCGGCGGCTTTGTATTTGTCGGGGAGACCCGGCCTCGAGGAGTTCCCATGAGCAAACGAGTGGCAATCTTAACCGGCGGCGGCGACGTCCCAGGCCTGAATATGTGCCTGAAAAGCCTGGTTTATCGCCTCATTGACCTGGGTTTCGAGCCGATCGGCGTGCGCAAAGGGTGGACTGGATTCATCCACTATAACCCTCATGACCCGACCACCTATGGCGAGAATTTCATCGAGTTGACCAAAAACATGGCGCGGCCGATTGACCGCACCCCCGGCTCCTTTCTGCATTCGTCCCGCCTCAATCCCCGCGCCGCGCCGGGCCGCGTCATTCCGGAGTTCCTCCGCCGCCCGGAGGCCGAGACCCAGGACCTGACCGAGCATATTGTCGAGGTCGTCCAGCGCCTGGACTATCGGGCGCTGATCACTATTGGCGACGACGACATGCTGCAATTTGCGGCTCACCTCAGCGCCAGAGGCGTGCCCATCATCGCCATCCCCAAGACCGTCCACAACAACATCCACGGCACCGATTACACGCTGGGGTTCAGCACCGGCCTGGCGCGCAGCGTCGCCTTCATCCACGAATTGCGCGCCCTGGCGGGTTCGCGCGAGCAGATCATCGTCGTCGAGACCTTCGCCGCCCGCTCTGGGTATAGCACCCTGATGATGGCGATCCTGGGCGGCGTGGACCGGGTCATCATCCCCGAGGTGCCTTACGACGCCGAGCGGCTGGCCCGCCTGGTCCTGCAGGATAAGCGCGAGACTCCGGCCAACTATGCCGTGGCGCTGGTCTGCAACGGCGCCAGCCTGGAGGCAGAGCAGGCGGCCCGGTACCTGCGGCGAGTGGCCGAGGATGGCAAAGAATGGTCTTTGAGCAGCGGCACGGTCGCCGCCCACCTGCTCTCCCAGATCACCGGCGAGGAAGTTTTCATTCAGCCGCTGACCTATCTGCTGCGCACGGGCGCGCCCGACGGACAGGACCTGCTGGGCGCGGCCAACTTCGCTTTTCGCGCCGCCCATCTGCTCCAGGAGGGGCGATTTGGACGCATGACCGCTTTTGTGAAGGACAAGATGTGGACCGACGTTGACCTGAGCCTGACTATCCAGGGTACCCGAAGGGTAGAGGTGGAGACAATGTACGACAGAGAAGAGTACAAACCGAAGCTGTCTTTGATCTGGTCGTTGGCCGATCATTAGAACGCCATTCGCCCTGGCTTACGCAATACGCAATACGCAATACGTATTACGTATTACGTATTGCGTAAAAGCAGATGACACCGGGTGTCAGACCCGGCAGGATGGAGCAGGCCGCATGAGTGAATTCAAGCCTCCAGGCGCAAATCGGAACGGCAAAGATCATCTGGTGCGGGTGATTGAACTGGTGAAGAGCTTCCGGGTGGGCGACGGCGAGGTGACCGTGCTGAAGGGCATCTCGTTCGACGTCGCCGCGGGCGAATTCGTCTCCATCGTCGGCCCCTCCGGCAACGGCAAGTCCACGCTGCTCAACATGATCACCGGCATTGACCGCCCCACCGGCGGCCAGGTGATCGTCACCGGCCAGCAGATCCACAAGCTGAGCGAGAACCGGCTGGCGGCGTGGCGCGGCCAGCACGTGGGCATCGTGTTCCAGTTCTTCCAGATGCTCCCGTCGCTCAGCCTGCTGCAAAACATCATCCTGCCCATGGACTTCGCCGGGAAGTATTCGCCCCGTGAGCGCCGCGAGCGCGCGATGCACCTACTCGAGCTCGTCAGCCTGGCCGACCAGGCCCACAAACTGCCGGGCATGGTCTCCGGCGGGCAGCAGCAGCGCGCCGCCATTGCCCGCGCGCTGGCCAACGACCCGGCGCTGATCGTCGCCGACGAGCCGACCGGCAACCTGGACTCGCGCAATTCCGCCGATGTCTTCGACCTGTTTCACCGGCTGGTGGCCCAGGGCAAGACCCTGCTGATGGTCACGCACGATAAAGAGCTGGCCCGGCGCGTGCCGCGCGTCGTCGAGATCATTGACGGGCGCATCACCCGCGACGAGTTTGTCGGCGGCGCCCAATGGACCGGCTACTAAGCCCGTTTTTCGCACGTGGTAGGCCAGCATCCCCATGCTGGCTGCCGGGCAACCCGTTCGCGCATGGCGGTTCGACTTTCGCTCACCGTGCGCGAACCGCGAAATCCAGGCTAACAGGACTCTGACGATGGGCGTTTTGTGGTTCAAAATCCTGCGCGATCTGTGGGATCACAAAGGCCGCACTCTGCAAGTGGTGCTGATTATCGGCATTGGCGCGGCGGCCATCGGGATGATCATGGGCACCCGCAATCTGATCGTCCCCGCCATGGAGCAGATCTGGGTTTCTGGCAGCCCGGCGATGATCAACCTGTTTGTCTCCCCGCCCGTCGGCGAAGACGACCTGGCGGCGCTCAAGCGCGTCGAGGGGGTATCGCAGATCGAAGGCATCAGCACGACCACGATCGAGTGGCGCGTGAGCCAGCAGGCCGAGTGGCAGCCGGGCGGCCTGAACGCCCGCGCGGATTACGAGAACCAGCAACTGAACAAACTGGAACTGGTGAGCGGCCAGTGGCCGCACGACAAGGTCATGCTGGTCGAGCAAGGCTCCGACACCTTCTTCGGCATCCCGCCCACCGGCCAGGTCTACCTGCGCGCCCGTGAGCGGGAGGCGCGGGTGCAGCTCGGCGGCCTGGTCTATGCCCGGTTGTCCACACCCGCTTACTTCGGCGGCACGGCCCAGTTCTATGCCACGCGGGAATATTACGAGCGGCTGGTCGGCAACCGCGACTTTGGGCAGTTGATGGTCACGGCCCCCTATTGGGACGAGGCCGCCGTCACCAACCTGGCCGACCGCCTGCAGGCGAAACTCGAAAAGCAAGGCCGGGGATCCGGTCGGTTCATCACCGACCCGAACAAGCACTTTTTCCAGGACCAGATTGACGGCCTGTTCTTCCTGCTCGGCATCCTGGGCGCGGTCTCCCTGGTGCTCGGCTTGCTGATCGTGTACAACACGATGAACGCGCTGATCGCGCGCCAGGTGAGCCAGATTGGAGTCATGAAGGCCGTCGGCGCCCGCACCTGGCAGATCCTGCGCCTCTTCCTGGTCGCCGTTTTCATCTATGGTCTGCTGGCCTTATTCCTGGCGGTCCCGCTGGGCGTGCTAGGGGCCTGGATCATCAACGCCTGGCTGATAGGCAGCTTTGGCGCCGACCCGGGCGGGTTTGAAATTTCCTGGTCGGCGGTGGCCGTCATGGCTCTCATCACCCTGCTGGCCCCGCTGGCGGCGTCGGTGATCCCCATCTTCGCCGGAGCGCGCATCACCGTCCGCGAAGCCATTACGACCTACGGGTTGAACACCCAGGCCGGTCTGATTG
>DAOTXG010000662.1:0-7067 GCA_034435515.1 Anaerolineales bacterium | reverse complement strand
GTAACTGCCCAGGCCTATAGCTGGGGCATATAGGGCTGGCCAACGAAAACGCTGGTGAGCCCATCCAGGACCGAATAGCCTTGTTTACGCAACGTCGAGAGGTAGCCGCGAATGCGGCAGAACTGGTCAGCCCCCTGCGGGCTGCGGAAACAGCCGGAGACCTTGCTCTTGACTTTGAGCATACGCAAGTCGCGTTCGGCCTGATTATTGTCAAACGGCACGCGGAAGTCGTGCAGGAAGGCCAAGACCGCGCCGCGATGGGTCACCAAGCGGTCCAGCAGGTTGCGCGCCGGAGTCTGTTTAGGCCGCCCCCGCTTGCCGGTTGGTTGCGGAGGCGGGTTGGCCAACTCACCTTCGTTCAAGATGCGGGTGTAGGCGGCTTCAAAGCCGGCGCGTTGGCGGGTGGGCAATTCAGTTCGGCCCGCTGCTTGGGCAATCTCGACGGCGGTCTTCATGTTCAGCAGCAGTTTGATCAGCTTTTGCGTCCACGCTTGCCCGGTGTCTTCGTACAGACCGATCAACTCGCGCAGCAGATGGGCATTGCACAACGCATACAAACCCGCCAAGCTCAGGTAGGGCGCCCAAGCGTCGTGCATCCGCCGCCCGGTAAAGCCGATCAAGAGGCCGATGGCCTCGATCGCTTCTCGACCGCGCTTGGCGTGATGGGCATAGAAGGTCAACAGGGCCGTGCTGATCACATGCACCCACTCAGTTCGGCCAGCCACCCGCTGACTGGTTTCGTCCACGTGCACCACGGCTTCCTGTTGCAAGGCGGCGCCAATGGCCTGCTCCACCGGTTCCAAGCGGGTGTAAGCCGTACTCTGCGCGCTGGTCAGAGTGCCTTCCGAAGGCGAGACCCCAAACAGGTCTTCCAGCGCTTCGGCCGTCCGCTCGTAAGGCAGCAATTGGTAGGTCTGCAAATAGACCGCGGCCGCTTTCGCCCGTGGGCCATATTGCACCGGCTGGCTGACTTCGGGCGGAAACTCACCCGCCGTCACACTCTGGCACACCGGGCAGGCCTTCTGCACCGCTTGGTGCTCGGTTACTTCCGGGCGCGGTTTGGGGATCTCAATCACCTGGCGCCGTTCCCGACCTACTGCCGTTCCTTCTTCCAAGGAAGCGCCACACTCGGCGCAGACGGTCGGCTCATGCGGGATAACCACCTGCGGGTCGTCCACCAGCGCACGGGTCACACCCGGATGCCCCGTCTGCCCACCGCTCTTCTTGCCGCTCCGCTGGCGCAAGCTGCGCGGCCGGGGTCGCTTGGCGGGCCCATCGCTCGACGGCGGTTTATGACTGTTGTGACTATCCTGGTTCAGCCGAGCTTCCAATTCCGCCACACGCCCCGTCAAGACCGTGACTTGCTGTTCCAATTGCTCGACCAGTGTCACGATGGCGTCGGGGCCAGCCTGATAAATCGCCAGAATCTCGTCACGACTCAACATCGCGGGCTACTATACGCCAGATCGTTTGCTTGGCAAGTCTGGGTTGCCTGACAGCCTGGGCAGTTACCCTAAGAAAACGAAACTCCAAGAAAGAATTAATCGAGTTCTGCGTCGAGGCAAAATGCTGAAGTCACCTTCTGTATCTGTAGAAGCCTGGGTCGGCCAACTGCTTACCCAGCGCAAGTTCACGCTTGCCGTCGCCGAATCCTGCACGGGCGGGCTGATCGGCCACCGGATCACGAACGTGCCGGGCAGCAGCGCTTATTTCCTCGGCGGGGTCATGGCTTATGCTTACGACGCGAAGGAGCGGCTGCTGGGCGTGAGCCACAACACGCTCTATGACCACGGCGCGGTGAGCGAAGAGACCGCCCGCGAGATGGCGCGCGGCGTGCGCCGGGCGCTGGGCGCGGATATCGGCGTGGCGGTGACGGGCATCGCCGGGCCGGGCGGCGGGATGCCGGGCAAGCCGGTCGGGCTGACGTGGGTCGCCCTCTCCACGCGGGAAGGCGAGCAGGCCAGGCAATTTATTTGGGATGGCGACCGGATCACGAACAAGGAGAAGTCGGCGGAAGCGGCGCTGGAGATGGTGAGGGAGTATCTGGAAGGGTTGAAGTAAATCCCAAATCCCAACAGTAGGGGCGGGGCTTGCCCCCGCCCTGGCTTGCCCCTCATTTGTCCTACCGCGCGAGTGTGACCGGGCCGAGGATGAACCAGTCTTCGCCAGTGTTGTTGACGAGCGGCGAGTCGCTCCCTGCCGGGAACACGCGCAGGACGACTTTGTACTCGTCTGGCGGAAGGGCCGGGTTGGTATTCACGTCAAAATCCTGGCGGATGACCTCGCCCGGCTGCCACTGGAGCGGCGGGTAGAAAGCGCGCAGGTCGTCCTCGCGCGGCAGGTCGCCGCCCCACACCTGCCCGGCCCTGTCCTCCAACGTCACCGCCACGCGGATATCCTCGCCAAGCGGCTGCGCCACCGACCAGTACAGCGTGGCGTGCACCCACGTGCTGGGCGGATGCAGCCACCAGTCGTTGACCGGCAGCGCCATCTCAGGCAGGCGGTAGCCCCTCAACGTCAGCCCGTTAGGATAGTCCACCGAGGCGGGTGTGGCCGAGGCCGGCGCGACTGGCGTGCGGAAATTCACCGCGAAACCCTTGAGCGTGATCCCGCGCGGATAGACTGCCGTGACCAGCGGGTAACGTTCCGACAGCCACTTTTCAACCAGGTGTTCCGGGTCGGTTCCCGGCAGGTCCACCCACCCCTGGACGAGCCAGATGATTTCGGAATTCAGCAGTGGGCTTAGCCCATTTTCAATTTCCGTTTCGTCGCGAATCTGCGCGCCCCACGGGGAGGCCAAAGGGCCTGGGTAGTAGTGTTCCAGCACGATGCGATACCACCCATAGTGGACGAGCGCCGTATCCTGCGGCGTCACATGCGCCTGGAGGAAACGCGCCGCATTGCGCCAGTCGTCCTTCTGATAACCGACGCGCCACAGGTAAAGCAGGCCATAGAGGTGCAGAGCCGTGAGCGCGGCAGCCAGCAGACCGCGCAGCCATCCGGCCCGCCGGCCCAGCCCCTCGACGCCGGCCGCCAGGAGCAGGGCAAACGGCGGAGCGACGAAGTACATGGTCTTGGGCGTGGGCGTATACCGCATCCACACGACAAAGGTGATGACCAGTTGCGGGAACAGCCAGGCGAGCGCGATAGATCCACCCCGCCGATAGCGCCAGACCCCGACGGCGATGAAGCCCGCCGCGGCGGCCAGCAGCGCATAGCCCGCCGCCGCGCTCTCCAGCGGGGCCCAGTTAATCAATAACAACTGAACGGCCTGCTGGAACAACGCCAGCCAGGCGCGCCAATCGGCGCTGATGGGATTGACGTTCAATTGAGAACGCTGCGCGTAGAATACGTAAGGCACGTACAGAAGCCCCATGCTCCCCACCAGCGCCAGCGCGGGCCAGGCGCGCGCGCCGACTCGCCGCCGCTCGATCAGCACGATCAGGCCGAACCAGGGCAGGAGCATCCCGCTGACGAAGTGGCTGTAACTCATGATGAACAGGCCCGCCCCAAAGACCGTCCACGCCGGCAGCGACCGGGGCCAGGGGCGGCGCAAAGGTCCCAGAAACATCCACAACGCCAACAGGCCGCAGGCCATCGCCACGGCGTAGTTGCGCGCATCCTGACTCTCGGAGATCACGATGGCATTCAAGGCAACGAAGAATGCCGCCAGCGCGGCGATGCGCCGCCCAACTAACAAACAGCCGACCCGGTAGGTCAGCGCCACGACCAGGATGCCCGCCAGCGCCGAGAGCAAATGCAAAGACACGTCTGAAGCGCCGGCCAACGTCCGCCAGCCTTTGACAATCAGGTAGTACAGCATCGGATGTGGATCGAGAGTCATGTTGGCGAAGTTCGCCAGCAACTGCGACGCCGGCAGCGAGGAAAGAACCAGCGTGGTCCCCTCGTCGCTGTCCATGCTGTTCCAGGTCAAATTATGCAGGCGCAGGGCGGCCGCCACTGCCACCACCAGCATAGGAATAAGCAAACGACGCATTCTCATAGCGCGGCCTCCAACCGCAACCAAACGTAGGCCAAGCCGCTGGCTTGGACACGCTGCGCGTGGCACGCGAGGCGTGTCCTACAAATCTTCGCAGACCGCGTAGATGTTGTTGGAGATCATCAGACGGCCAGCGCGGGGAGGATGAAGCGATAGAGAGCGAAGAGGGCGAGGAGGGCCATGAGGAGAATGGGGAGAAGGGGAAGATATGAGAATGCCGTCGTAAAACGTAAAACGTAATGCGTCCCAAAGGGATGCTTCGCGACCTGAAGCCCGTTCGCGATATTGCGTATTGCGTAAGGGAGTATAGAAGTCAGCCATCTGCTCCACTGGTTGAGGCTCAGCGACGCGCCGAGGGCGATGACGGGCAGAGCCGGGAAGAGGTAACGCCCCTGGAATTGAACGAAGGTGAGGTTGTAATAGAGGTAGAGTGCAACCGCCAGGAGGAAAGTGATAAGCAGGATGATGAGCCTGTCGCCCTGTCTGGGCGAAGCGCGCCAATTACCAATTACTAATTCCCTGATTGCTCCTCCTAAACCAATCAGCAGCAGTAGACTGTACGCCAGCAGCGCCAGATAAACCCGCCGATCCATCACAACGCCCATCCAGCCGAACTGTCCCCAGAAGCTCTGGAAGGTCGTGACGGCAAATTGTCCCAGGTAGCCCCTCACCCCATATTGCGCAATCCATTCGGCAGTGCGCGGCTGGCCGACGACGATGGCGTTGTGGCGCTGAAGGCCGAGGATATCCAAGCCGCCATAGACGGCCAGGTTGCGCCCCCACCAGAGCGCGCCGAGCAGGAAGGCTGGCAAAAAGGCGATCAGCCCCGCAGCCATCAGCGAACGGGCGCTCCATTTTTCGCGGCGTGCTCTGAAGAGAAGCGCAACTGCGGCGACGACGGCGAGAGGGTAGATGGTGGTTTTGGTGAGGAAGGCGAGGCCGAGAGTAAATCCCAAATCCCAAAAGCCAAATCCCAAAGATGGGCCGCGGAGCAAGCGAATGGTGCGCCAGAGGCCATAGGCCATAAGCAACTCGGCCAGCGAGTCGTTGTTCACGCCGGCCATCATCGCCACGTGTTGCGGGACGAAGGCGAGGAATCCGGCGGCGGCGAGCGCGACGACGTTCGCGCCGGGGAAGACTTCGAGGGCGAGAAGATAGGTGAAAATGATGACGCCGCCGCCGAGGACCAGGGAGAACAGCCGAAGGATAACCAGATTCCCCTCAACCGCGACAAAAAGCGGGGTGGCCAGAAGATAATACAGGGGGGGCTGGTGTCCCTCGTAGCGGATTGTGTCAATCGGCAGAGACGGAGGAAACCCTTCGGAGGTCAGTTTGGAAAGATATTGCTGGTCGTAGTCGTCGGGTTGCAGGATGGGAAAGGCGCGCTGCTCGACGAGGTAGCGGATGTAGTTATAGTGCGCCGGCTCATCTGGCACCTGCCACGCTGGGGTGCGGGTGGCGTAGAGGCCGCCGATGAGGAAGTAGGTAAGGAGAATACTGGACAAAGCGACAAGGGAAGGGAATGACCAGAGGGACCTGACACCATGCTGCCTCGTCACTGAACTTGTTTTCTCAGACTCCGACATTGCCAACTCCAACGCGCGAGATTATAACACTCGCGTGCAACCTTCCCGGCCCGCAATGCAACTATAAGATGTATGACGAAGACACATGTCAGCGGATGACAGCACACTCGTCCAAAGGGCGCTCTCCGGCGACCCAGATGCCTTCGGCGGTTTGATAGAGCGCCACCGCCCCATGACGTTGCGCCTGGCCAGCAGGATGTTGAACGATGCCGTGGAGGCCGAAGACGTGACGCAGGAGGCGTGCCTGCACGCCTTCCTCACTCTTGACCGTCTGCGCGACACGGAGCGCTTCGGCGCATGGCTGTGCGGCATTGTGGTCAACTTATGCCGGATGCGCCTGCGCGCCCGCCGCAATGAGTATGCACTGGAAGATTGGGTTGGCGGCCACGTCGTGCGCGACTTCACTTGGGCAGATGTTCAGCCCTCGGCGGAAGCGGTGTACGAGATCCTAGAGTTGCACCGGGTTATTCTGAATGCGATTGAGTTGCTACCGCCAGAACAGCAGGCCGTGGTGCGATTGCATTATTTCGACGGATTGACGCTCAACGAAATCGGTGTGGTGGCCGGGGCGCCGCTGGGGACGGTGAAGGCCCGCCTGCACCGGGCACGCGAACGGCTGCGGGCTGAACTCAAAACGCTGTTTGTTCCGAGTCGAAAGGAGAGCAAGTCAATGATCGAAGTCGTTGTCAAAGACGTGATCGTGCGCACGGGCAAGCCTGCCGAGGCGAAGGACGTAGTGGAAGCCGCCTCGCGCGAACAACCCGGCCCGCAGGCCGAGAACGAGCGCCAGCCCCTGCCGCCCGGCAGGTCGCCCCAGCATCGTGTAGTGCTGTTGCAGGAGAAAACCGGCGAGCGTATTGTGCCCATCTGGATCGGGCCGCACGAGGCAGATATGCTCGTCCTGCAATTGGCCGGAAAGTCCACACCGCGCCCGCTCACGTATGATTTGATAATCCGTTTGCTTGAGGCCGCGCACGCCACGATTGAACGCATAGCCGTAAGCCGTCTGTATGAGGAAGTGTTTTATGCCACGCTCTGGCTGCGCGCGGGCAACACAGTGCAAGAGGTGGATGGTCGCCCCAGCGACGCCATCAGCCTGGCCCTGCGCGTGGGCGCGCCTATCTTTATCGCCCCTGAGGTGATGGACTCACAGGGCGTCGCGCCGGACAAGTTGGACGAGAAGCTCGCTCACGATCAATCAGAGCCGGAAGAGGCAGGCACGTGGGCGTCGTTGCCCGTGCCGGACCTTAGCTGGCCCAAGAAATAGGCAGCCGGTACATCGTGGATGTAGTGGATGAGGCGCTCACCCACTACATCCACTGCTGCTTACACGGCCTTCCCCAATCTGGCCCGTTCTTCCTCCACCACTTTTGCCTCCAGCTTCTTGAACAGCGGCGCGGGTTCGCGGAGCGGCTGGCCAGGCTCAAGTTCGCTCGGCGCCCAGCGGCCCGTCGCGCTGGCCGGGTCGTAAGTCAGCGCCT
>DAOTXG010000661.1:0-7695 GCA_034435515.1 Anaerolineales bacterium | reverse complement strand
CGTGACCGCCAGGTTGAGGGTGAGCACGAGCCACAGCACGCGGCGGATGGAGGCGGAGCGGGAGAGGAGTGACTGGTGGTTCATGGCCGAAGATGGGGGTATTCTACCAGCGACGGGGAAAAGAGGGAGTTCCACCTGGCGATTGAAATCGCAGCAACACAAAGCCAAGTCCACCTGCGTGGACTGGGATTAAGCAGTCAGCCGCCGCGGGGCGGCTTTGCTTTATGTTGGTGCACGCGAAGCGTCTAACTGCCGCAGCCGAATTGGCGCCGGAATGAGCAAGCGCAGGGTGTGCTAAACTGACACGCATGGACTTCCCGCCGGCCTTGACCCAGGCGCTTCGCGCTGCCAAACAGATTGCTGTTCTCACCGGGGCCGGCGTCTCCGCTGAAAGCGGTGTTCCTACTTCCGTGAGGCGCAAACCGGCCCTTCGACAGGCTCAGGGCAAGCCTTGTGGGCCAGGTATGATCCAACCGAACTGGCCACCCCTGAAGCCTTTCGCCGCAACCCGAAACTGGTGTGGGAGTGGTACGAGTGGCGGCGGGGACTGGTTTCGAAAGCGGAACCCAACCCCGGCCATCTGGCGCTGGTCGAACTGGAGCGGCGCGCCCCGCACTTCACTCTGATCACGCAGAACGTGGATGGGCTGCATCAACGGGCGGGCAGCCGCAACGTCGTCGAGTTGCACGGCAACATCGCGCGCACGAAATGCTTTGACGAGGATGTCCTCGTCGAGGCATGGGCGCAAACAGGTGAAAGGCCGCCGCGCTGCCCGCGTTGCGGCGGCCTGCTCCGCCCCGATGTCGTTTGGTTCGGCGAGAGCCTCCCCCGCCGCGCGCTCGACGCGGCGTATCAAGCCGCGCAGACCTGCGACCTGTTCCTATCCATCGGCACTTCGGCGGTCGTGCAACCGGCGGCCTCGCTCCCCTATGCTGCCCTTGCGCGCGGCGTCCCGACGGTCGAGGTCAATCCCGAGGTCACGCCGTTTACCGCCGAGGCGCTTTATTTCCTCCAGGGACCGGCCGGAAAAGTGCTGCCTGCTCTGCTGAAGGCCGCATGGCCCGTATAATGTGCACGCAAACCTTGTCAGTGGGAGCGGTTTGTAACCGCGACCCTCGCGGCTACAAGCCGCTCCTACGCAATCACCTGACAACTTTTGAGTGCATACCCCGCATAAAACCTCCTGCCGCTTCGTCGTGGATCAATGGATAATCCGCGAAATCCGTTCCATCCGTTGACAAAAGCGACCTGCCTAGCATTCGGCCTAAGCCTGCACCGCCCGCTCAATCAAGTGCCGCGCAACTGTTTGGGTTCCGGTGTGAGCGTAGTAGTTGGTCGTCAGGTCGAGGAACGCGCCGACGTAGTCCAATTTGTCGTCCGCGATGTCAATGAACTTGCGCATGCTGCCCAGCACGGCTTGCGGGTTCAACCCGCGCGAGGCGACGAACTGGTTGGCCCACCCCTGCGCCGCCGCAACGCCATTCCCGATGAAGCCGAGTTTGTCGCCCGCGCTCGCGCCCGGGATGACGCTGCTGATGCGTTGGAACATCCCGTTACGTTCCAGTTCGCCGGGCGACAGTTTGCCGAGGACGTTTTGTGTGCCGATGAGAAAGTCCGGGCCGAGGGGGACCAGCCCGTCAATGCACACCAGCGCCGCCATGCGCATGATGGAGGCGCCGGCGTAGCTCTTCAAGGCATCCACGAACTGGCCCATGTTTTGCGTCGGCAGCCCGTTGAGCAGACCGAACGCCACACCCTCGGTCACAAGTTTGAGCGCCAGGTCAACCGCCTGCGTGGTATCCGCCTTGGGCGTCACTTTGCTCAGGAAGGACAGGAAGGGAATCGCCTCGCCTGCCTTCTGGGCCAGCGCCGCCGTGCCCAGCGCCATATCCATCACGTCCACCGTCTGGTAAAGCCACAGCGCCTTTTGGTAACCGTGAGCCGGGTCGTTATACAGCCGCAAAGCGTTTTCGCGGATTTTCTGGACACTGGCCGCGTTGGTCTCGCCCGTCACCGCGCGGATGGTCTTGTCGAACCCGACCAGGTTCTGCCACTCGCCGGGGACGACGAAATCCAGCCCCTGCAGCGCCAGCACGGTGACGCTTTCGGCGGGCAGTTCGTCTACGGCCTGGGGAATTGGTTTCGAGGGATTCATGGTGTAAACTCCTTTCCTGATAGCGGTTTTGTCAACGGATTGAGCGGATTGAACGGAAACAATCCGACCGCGAAGCGTCCGTTTCATCCGTTGACGAAAACCGTAAGTGCAAAACGCGCTCTCGGTAGAACACTCATATTATCTCAGGAGTAGACCGCGATGACAAAACTTCGTTGGGGCTTGCTCAGCACTGCCCGCATCAACCGCGCTCTCATCCCGCCTCTGCGCGCCTCGCAGCGCAATGAACTCGTCGCCGTCGCCAGCCGTGATCTGCAGAAGGCCGAGGCCTACGCCAAAGAAAAAGGCATCCCGCGCGCCTTGGGCAGTTACGAGGCCCTGCTGGCCGACCCCGCGATTGACGTGATCTACAACCCGCTGCCCAACCGTCTGCACGCCGAATGGACGATCAAGGCCGCGCAGGGGGGCAAGCACGTGCTGTGCGAAAAGCCGCTCGCGCTCACCACCGCCGAGGTGGACGCGATCGCCGAGGCCGCGCAGAAAGCCGGAGTCGTCGTCGCCGAGGCCTTCATGTACCGGCATCACCCGCAGACGCTCAAAGTAAAAGAACTCGTCGAGAGCGGCGCGATTGGCCGGCTTCGCCTGGTGCGCGGCTCGTTCACCTTCAACCTCACCCGCGAGGCCGACGTGCGCCTCGTCCCGGCGTTGGGCGGCGGGAGCATCTGGGACGTGGGCTGTTACCCTATCAGCTACGCGCGCTTCGTCGTCGGCGCGGAGCCCGTCGAGGCCTTTGGCTGGCAAAGCCTGGGTCAGACGGGGGTAGACGAGACCTTCGTCGGACAGCTGCGCTTCCCGAATGACATCTACGCGCAACTTGACTCCGGGTTTCGTGCGCCGTACCGCACGCAGGTCGAAGTGGTCGGCGGCGACGGAACGATCACCGTGCCCGCTTCCTTCAAGCCGGGGCTGAATGAGCAGATTATCCTCCGGCGCGGCGACGAGGCGCAGACAATCGTCATCCCCGGCCAGGAGCTGTATAGCGGCGAAGTCGAGGACATGGCCGACGCCATCTTGCTCGGTAAAGCCCCGCGCGTGAGCCTCGCTGAGAGCCGGGGCAACATCGCGGCCATCGTCGCGCTCTTGCAGTCGGCGCGGGAAGGCAAGCCGGTGGTTATCCACGAATAGACCTTAGATGACTGACCAACTGCTTACCGGCCTCACCCGCGTCCGCGTTCAATTCCTGACCGAAAACGCTCTCCGCCTCACCCACGCCCGGGCGGACTCAGATACCTTTCCACCCGACCGCCCCTGGCTCTCACACGTCCTGCTTCTGGCTCCCGGCATTTCAGCCGAACAGTCTCAACTCATCGTGGATATACCCGAGGGCCTGGTCCGCATCCGCGACCGGGCCGGGAAGACAATCCTCGCCGAGGCCCGCGCGCCGCAGTTGGGCTTCGCCAGGCGCATGAGGTCGCTGAGCGTGGACATCCCGGCGGTCGAAATCCGTCCGGACTTTGGACGGGTGAAGAACGCCATCCGCCTGGCGTTGAAAATCGAGCCGGGCGAGGGCTTCTATGGCTGGGGCGAGTGGTTCAATGCCTTTCGCCGCGAGCGGGGCATGGTCAAACTCAAGATCCGCGATGCGATCGCCCTCCTGCAGCACCGCGAGACGTATTCGGGCATCCCCATTTTCTTCAGTGACCGGGGCTATGCGTTCTGGCTGCTCAACAGCCACGAGAGCGAATGGCAAATAAAATCAGAGAGTGGGGAATTGGAGATTGAAGCGGCGGGGCCGGGCGCGGATTACATCGTCGTCTACGGCCCGGCGTTTCGAGACATCATTCAGACCTACACCCAACTCACAGGCCGCCCGCCGCTCATCCCGCGCTGGGCGTTCGGGCTGATGGTCACGGGTTATCCGCAGGAACAGCAGCCGGTGGTTTTGGAGCGCGCGCAGGAACATCGAAAGCGGAACATCCCGCTTGACGCCATCATCCTGGATTACCACTGGGAGGAGCGTTACCACAACTTCAAGTGGCGCAAATCCCTAATCCCCGACCCTCAGTCTCTAATCTCTAATCTCCAATCTCTGGGTGTAAAACTCGGCCTCATCCTCACGCCCTTCATCAACCACCGCAACCGCCCCGGCCAGCGCCGATTTCTCAATGCCCTCGCCAGCAACCTCCCGCGCGGGCTGGAGCAAGACGACGAGCGCGACGTCGAGGGCTATGCCGAAGCGAAGGCCAAAGGTTATTTCGCGCACGACGACGCCAAATGGTGGTTCGGGGCAGGGGGCATGGTGGACTTCACTCACCCAGAGGCCGCTGAATGGTGGAACGCGCGGATGCGCCCGCTTTACGAGCAGGGTATTGAGTTCTTCAAGAACGACGACGGCGAATATCTGCCGGTTAGTGCGCGTAGTCATATCGGTATGGGGGGGCGCGAGTATCACAACCTCTACGGCTTCTTCTACAGCCGCGCGATTTACGACGGCATGGCGGCGCTGGATGATCGCCGTCCGTTCATCTATGCGCGTTCCGTCTGGGCCGGCTCACAGCGTTACCCGGCCATCTTCCTCGGCGACCAGCACCCGACGTTTGAGCATTTGCAAAGCGCAATGCGCGCCGGGTTGAACATGGGCCTGCTGGGGTTCGCCTACTGGACGGCGGACGTATTCGGCCTGGACGGTAAGACGACGCCGGAGACGCACATGCGCTATGCTCAGTGGGCGCTGATGATCCCGGTCGCCCGCTACTTCTGGCGGCCTCCCGCATTGGACGACACGCGCTTCCCCTGGTCGCATAACGCGCAAGTGGAGGCCAACTTCCGCGCCATCACCGAGTTGCGCTACCGTTTGCTCCCGTATTACTACGCCCTCGCATGGGAAGCGCACCTCACCGGCCTGCCCATCCTGCGTCCCATGTTGCTAGACGCTTCCGCGCAGGCTGATGACCGCTTCGCCGACGTTCACGACCAGCAAATACTCGGAAGTCAGTTGATGCTCGCGCCCGTCGTCGAGGCTGGGGCGACCCGGCGTAAAATCATATTGCCCAAAGGCGCGTGGCACGATTTCTGGTCAACGCAGACCTACGAGGGAGGCGGCGAAATTGACTATCCCGCGCCGCTCGACCGCCTGCCCCTCCTCGTGCGCGGCAGCTCGATTATTCCGATGGGGCCGGTATTGCAATACATCCCCGACGACCATCGCTTCGACAAACTTGAACTCCACATCTGGCCGCCGTACCCGGCGAGCGGCGTACTTTACGACGACGATGGCCGCACCCGCGCTTATCAACACGGCGAATACTCAATCACGCGTTTCACCGCTGAGAGCGACGACCGCCGCGTCGTCGTCCGCGTCGAGCCGGCCGAGGGGAATTTTCCGGGAGGAGCAGAGATTAGAGAATTGGAGATTGTGCTTCACCGCGCCGAGGCCCCAGCGGAGGTGAGGGTGAATGGCGAAACCGTGAAAGATTGGCGGTACGAGGCGGAGGGCAGGCGGGTGGTGGCGGGGGTGCGGTGTGAGGTGAGGGAGGGGGTGAGGGTGGAGGTGCTGTATAATTGAGCAACGGAATTAGAAACAGGCCAGAGTAAAACTGCCATGATGCCGCAGACGGCGCTCAAGTACGATGTCGAAGTCCAAGACGATGGTCGAGTGGAACTCACTGTTCCCTTTCCTCCGGGCGCTCACGTCATCGTCTTTGTGATTGAGGCGGCCGACGATAATTTTGCGGATTTGCTCCTGGCGGCTCAGAGCAGCCTGGATTTCTGGGACAATCCTTTTGACGATGAGGATTGGGCGGGTCAACGCTGCAACTCTTGACCGCATTCGTAAGACGTTACAAGCCGTGACTGCCAAGAAGGCGTAGCTGCGAAACAGGCTTGGAATACCGCCGGACTTTCTCAGGGACATGAGAAAGTCCGGTTTTTAATTCGACCAACTGCAACTTCACGTCTGGCCGTCCTCCCCAGCGAAGGTGAAGGTAAATAGCCCGGTCGTGGAAGATTGGCGATACGAGGCCGAGGGCAGGCGGGTGGTGGTGGAGGTGCGGTGTGAGGTGAGGGAGGGGGTGAGGGTGGAGGTGGGGAGGTGAGCGAGGCTAACGGTCGGTTTCAGCCGTGCCGCCAGAGAGTGGAGCGAATGTTCTTCCGGCAAGCTAATTTATATGAAACCACGCTTGTTCTTTGTCAATATGAATTACGATGTCGCTAATGATCGGCACATCGTCACACTCTACTGGTACAAGTTTGAGCCCAAGCTGACTTATGCCTTCCATGTACGGCTTACACAGACCATACTCGTTGATTTCCATTAGTCGGGCCTCTTCGGCAAATAGCCCCGCATAATACCAGTAGTCGGAGCCTGCCTCGAATCGGCAAAGAATCCAAAGCCAATCGCCGTCGCCAACAAATGAACTGAGTGGTGTCAATAGCCCCAATGTGTCTTTTCCGCGTTGCAACCGCCAGCGATGACTGACAAGTGTTTCACCAGATAGTTGTGATGAGCGCCCCATGTGCAATCCGACTCCAGATAACCACCGAAAGAAGTGGACTACAGTATGCCACATAATCTGCTCTCGCCTTCCCCGGCGCGCAATCGGAAGCGGATTGCGGGCTTCCATCCGCTAATCCGTTACCCATCCGCTGTCGAGCGAACCTGGCAGCGGATGGCTTTCGGCATAGCCGCTTCGCATTAGCGGATGGGTGATTAGCCCTCCAGCGCTTCAGGCCGGGGAGTCCGAAGCGCAAGCCAGACGACTGCGACGATGAGCGCGACGGCCGCCCCGACCTCCAGCAGAATGAAGAGATTGATGCGGAATGAAATCTCCGACAGCGGCGCGTGGCCATAGTGACCCAGCGTTAGCAAATTCATCAGCCCGTAAGCCAGCAAGGCGCTTAGCCCCTGCCAGCGAGAGCCTCTGTGGAATAGCCAGTACCCGATCACGCTGAGCGGCGAAGCGCAGCCGACAGGTTGCATTGAGCCGACGATTTTGTGTGCCTCGCGCCGGGCGAGGTCTCTCCGCCACTTTCGATCCCGCGCAAATTCCCGCTAAAAATTGCTCCTGTCTAAAACGATAGGGTTTCTTGGGACGCGGTGTTGGGCGCCGACGTTGCCCGAGCACGGCAGAACGGGAACGCCGCGACGTGGTGATACGATCTCTCAAGCATACTCCGCCAAAGGACCCTTATGTAGATCACAAAATAGTGGGTGAGGGTGAAAGCTCATATCTGATGCTGCCAATTTATGTGTTTGGAGCAACTTGTGGAGAAATCCACATAGTTCATTTACCAAATCAACTTGTTGCGATATGTCAGTACTTATCGTTAATGTTTTCAATAAGGGGTCTAAGAATTGTGCAACGCTATGCTTGCGGAATTCGAAAGCCAGCCACTTCCAATACGGGCTGTAATCATCATCTAAAAGCATACAGAGTCGCATCACCCCTTCGGTGAAATGTCCAAGTGCCATACAATTCGCGACCGGATCATTCCTTTTGGAGAGACGGTCAATGAAATTGTATTGGCCGTAGTGCCAGACGTTGAGTAATTCCTGATTTATCCTGCGTAACTGGATATCTCTC